>JAOZUU010000192.1 GCA_029938515.1 Desulfobacterales bacterium
ATGCTTTTGACTTTGAAGATATGGTGAGAGCTGCCCGTGTCAAGACCGGCTGTGGGGCTGTTGACGTAAATGGTGACTGTATTGCCAGTGGCGGCAGGAGACTGATCCGGGGAGATTTTGACCCTGATGACTTTGATTCCTCGGGTAATTATTCCGGTGCGGATAAAGCCATGCCGATGGTTGCAGTTACCTATGCAAAAGATGGGCTTTCCCTGGAGGGATGGGACTATTATGCCGATGATTTTGTCAATACCATCTATCTTTACGGACAATACAATTTTAAACCAACAAGCGAACTGGCCCTGAAAATAGCAGGGCAGTATGCCAACCAGCAGGATGTGGATGGCCATGTTGCCGGAAATGTAGATACCTGGTTTTATGGTCTGAAATTTCTGGCCTACTATGAGGGGCTGACATTTGCTACGGCTTATAACGAGGTTTCATATAATGAAAATTCGTATGACGGCGGCACCATATTCGTACGCTGGGGCACACCGCAGATGTTTAACTCGTATGAGGTTCAGGACTCGGAACTCGCGGGAACAAAATCAATCGGTGTCGGCCTGCAGTATGATTTTGGCCTGAAGGGGATTCTGCCTGGTGTTTTAATGCGTGTACGCTATGCGGATTATAATCTTCCAGACAGCATTTCACAGGCTGATGCAAGACAGGACAGAACTGAAGCAACCTTTGATATTCGCTACTCTTTCAAAAAAACCACGGGCTTTGGCCTTTTTAACGAGATAGATGGCTTAAGTATTCTGTTCAGGGTTGCATACAACAATTACAGAACCGATTATGATTTTGCTGCTTATAAAGCTGCACATGGTTATGAGTATGAAAGCGTAACCGATGACTTCTTTGATTACCGTTTATATCTGGATTATAAGTTTTAATCCATGGCGGATGGATTCGTGCCGGCAATCATAACCGGTTTTTCAATTACTTCAGACAGAGGCTGAATAGATAGCCCGATATCTTTTATCCCCCTGAGGATATTTTCGACTTCGTTAACCCATTCAGGTAAAAGGGAATCAGGCTTTGGCGTTACATCATGCAAAAGAATAATGTCATCCGGTCGAACCTGGCTCAAAATTTTTTTTGCAAGATTACCGATTCTTTTATTGCCCCCGTCAAAAGCACGACAACTGAAGTTAACGGTGACCATACCCGAACGCTTTAAGGCTTTTCGAAGTCCGGGTGCGGTTATGCCGGCGGGTGGCCGGAAGGTCAAGGCGATGACGCCCAATTGTTTCAGGACAGACTGGGTGGCCTCGATATCGTTCCTGATGGTTTTTGTACTTTTTAGCAGAAGTAATGCATCATGCCGGTACGAATGATTCCCAATGGAATGCCCCTGGGATAATATCTCCCTGATCAATTCAGGATGAGCGGCGGCTTTTTCTCCGACAACAAAAAAAGTGGCAACGGCACCATACTCTTTTAGTAATCGAAGCAATTCGGGCGTCGTTTTCGGATTGGGTCCATCATCAAAGGTCAACGCAACGGCCTGCTTGCCGGAAGATCCACGACTGATAACCGGAAGGTAAAAACTGATGCGGGGAAAGAAGGGGGCTGCGACACACATCACCAGAAAGATAGCCAGCGGGAACACAGCTAAGCGGAAATCTATAAAGCCCAGTGGCAACGCCGTTATAATAGCTCCGATCCCTATGCGTTCGCTATTGGATAACGGCAACCGTTTCAAGTTATTACCTGGATTGAGGGATTTTTTACGAAGCTATGTGCCAAGATCATCCTCCCCGGGATCAGCCGACCGTCCCCTTGTTACCCTTCCGGAAAACCAGAAAAGTTCCTGGTGGGCCCCCGACGGTTTTATAAATTCAATCGTAAATCCGGCCTGTATCATCATGGATTCCAACTGTGCCAACGTTCGATAATGAAAAGGCACCTGGTGGAGCCGGAGTTTTAAATTCTCCAGCCACCACAACCATGGGAATGTTCGTTTCGGCTTAACAGCGACTCGGAGGACCAGATGCCCTTGATCTTTCATCTGCTCTCGCAATCTTTGCAGCGCCTGCTTTAACTCTCCATCATCGAGATAATGGACCATGTCCAGCATAAACGCCAAATCGGCGGGACGGCGAACAACCGGAATATCCGGGGCTGATCCGGTTGTGATTTTACCTCTGTTCCCAATGGCCCGGGCCGCGACCCTAACCCGATTTCGCGATGGTTCGATGCCGTACAGAAACGCCCTGGGAAATCGTTCCAGCAACCAGCTTGCCGGAACACCGTATCCACTGCCTACATCGATAATCGTCCGGACTCCCGTTTCCGGTTTTAAAATCTCTTTCATTTCCAAAAACATGGGATCAAATCGCATTTTGAAACGCGCAAAAAGCCTGGGGTAAGCCTCCATGTGCCTGTATCTGTTCAGCACTCTCTCCGCCTGGCTTCCACTACCGGGTTTTATTTCCCCCCGGCTGCTCTGGATATACTCCAGCAAAGGCGGCAGGATCAGAAACGCCCCCAGGAGAGAATAACCGATTCCCAGGAGAGAGGTCAGGCCGGCGCTTCTCAGCAGTGAGTGCTGTGCCGAGCACAAAACACCGAACCCGATGAGAGTCGACGCCGAGGCCATGAATACCGCCATGCGAATCAGGCTGAACAGCGGGTGCTTGACGACACCGTAGCGCTGGTAGGACCGGACGAAAAAAAGCGAATAATCAATACCCATCCCCAACACGACAATGGCAAGCATCAGACCGGGAATATCGATGGGGTGCCCGATTATTTTCAGGGTGCCCAGGGTACTGATCAAGGCAAAAAGCACCGGCAGCAGGGCCGCCAGGGTCAGCTTTATATCCAAAAAGAAAAAAGCCAGAAGAACCACGACACTAAGTGCTACAAGAATAAGCAGTTTTAAAAACGTATCGAAGAGCAGGGCGCCGAGTCTTTCCGAAAAGTAGGCTGGATCGAATAACTTGCCTGAGGACGCGTATTCGTTACGAAAATGGGCGGCATCGTAAGCCGGTCCGGGAACAAGCGTGGAAACCTGGAGCCATTTTGAGTCAGCGGGGTTTTGGGAAATACCCAGAAAGCCGAAATACGCCGCCGGTATCCCGATGCTCCGGGGAACGTAGGACGCCGCGCTTAACACGTCAAAAAAAGGGTTAAACGCATCAGCTGTAAATCCAAGCGAAGCGCCCGTGTCTGTCATGACACGCTTGATTTTCCCAATTTTCTCAATGTCCCAGAAATTTTTCCAGGCCGTTAAATTACTTTGCCTGCGCTGGTGGCCGGGAAACAGCGCCGAGGGGACAAACCCCGTGGACAATACCCCGATTGAAATATCCCGATCCAGCCTGTCCAGAATTTCATCTCCCTGGTCCTGCAAATCCTGGACGCTTTGGCCTTCTACCATCAGATAGACCTTGTCAAAAACGTTTCCCCACACACGGGTTATTATTTTTTCGGCTGACCGGGTTTCAGCACTGACAGTGTTCATGGACTGCATGCTCACGTCAAATACCGGTTTCGCAAAAAAAGCCATGACCGCTGCAAAGCCGATGGCGGCCCAGGCCCCTTTTCGGCCCGCACCTGCCAGGACATCCACTAGCGGTTGTATCGGCAGAAAACGCCGGTGGCCGAAGGGCAATGCAGTGAAAACCCTTGGGAAGATCAAATGGACAAACAAAAATGACAACCCGATTCCCAAGGCGGCGAACTGGCCCAGCTGTACAAATACCGGGAATCCACTGAAAGATAAAATCCCGAAAGCGCCCACACTGGTCAGCATGGCCAACAGCCCGATTGCCCATACTTCCTCGGAAGCCTCCTTGCCGCTGGTTTCACCGGATCTGTCTAGAAAAAGCAGATAGGCAATACCGTGATCCACGGTAATGGAAATAATGGCCCCGCCAAAGCCCAGCACCATGATGGAAATGGACGGATGAAAAAGTGAATAGACAAAAAATGCAAGCATGGTTCCGGCCACGGCCGGCAGAAACGAAAACAGCCCGATCAGAGGCCGGGGAAACGCAAACACCAGCAGGATGGCAATCCCCACGGTTGCGAACAGCATCGCGAAAGTCACATCTTTTCGGATAATCTCTTCGTTATCCAGGGCGGCCCGATAGGCACCCAGCGGGGTCAGGTCGACACGGTAGCCCCTTTCGCCGTAGTCTCTTTGCAGCTCTGATGAGAGATGCCTAATCAAAGCGGTTATCTTGCGGGCAGAATTCGTATCCGTGCCGGAAGACAGCGGTTGAGCGGTGAGCAGCAAATGCCTGCCGTCGATGGATAAGATGTTTCCCTGATAAATCCGTGTATTTCCCGATGGAACGAGGGAGGCAAGCCTGGAAAGCACAATTTCCCGGAAGTTCAGGGGGTCATTTGAGATAAATTCCGCCTGCCCGATGCTTTCAATACTCAACAGAGCGGTGTGGGCTTCTTTCAGCCGCCGGCTGATTTCCACCGGTTCAAGCAGGGGCTGGATATAAGTTTTCAGCTCTTTGCCGGTAAAAAATATCGGCATGTTCGCCAATATATAATTCAACAGGTCAGGTATGAGCTTCTGGAACTCATCCATGCCGACATCTTTGAACAATCCGCTCTCTTTGAACCGCTTCTCAACCCGTTGGGCGCACTCAACCAGAGCATCCGGATCATTACGATCAAGGGCAATGTCAACAATAATCCGGGCCTGCAGGGGATGATTGCGAAATATATAAGCACTGTCGGAAATAACCGGATCATTCGTCGGCATGGCACCGATAATGTCGGTGTCAATATCCACCCGATAAACGGCAAACCCGAACAAAGCCGTCACCACCAGAAATACCACCAGCAGAAAGGGCCAGTTAATTGCTCTGTCTGTCTTCATTTTACGGCAATGAGTTCCCTGGATGCCAGACCACAAGCAACAGGATGACCAGGAAGACCAACGCATGAATCGCAATGACCACCAGTCGGTGTCGATAATACCATTCATTCATCTTTTGAATTCGTTTGAGCCCGCCGCAGTATCTACGAAAACGGTCAAGATTCAGAGAGTGAATATTGTCGGTTGAGGCATCGCTCTGAAATGCAAAGGCAGGATAGGCGGCATAGGATTCATCTGCCAGCGACTTCAGCAACACATCATAAGGAACATGTCGCCACGGCAGGTCAATCATTGTTTCGGCGATCCTGCGGTGGATGATGTAGGCATGGGCCAGGCTCCGGTATTTCACTTTCAGGACCGAATCGTTTTCGGTCGGTTGACTGTTGGCAACCAGACAACCCAAAAAAAAGATCTTCCATTCCTGATGGGTGGCAAGAAAATCAATACAATTGGAAAGCGTGTGCCGATTGTATCGGTCAAAAACAACATCATCTTCAAAAATCAGCATCATCCGGGCGCCGGCTTCAAGGCCTTTTTTCATGCAGCTGATATGGGATTCATATATTCCCTGCTCACGATCCACCGGGTGTTTGCCGACGATCAAGAACTCCACCTGATCCCCCAGGCCGACCTTGCGAAACTGCAACTTGGCTTTACCACGCCGGTCCTTGCGTTCATCGATTGAAATGCAGTAGATTTTATCGAAACAGGCCCAGAGATTGGATGTGAATTCTGATTCCATCTTTTTTCCGCATTGAGGGCGGTTTTCCATAAATCACAATGAACAGGCGGTGTTCTGGCCGAACGCAAAACACCATAACAGATCAGTATATCCCCATCAACCGGGCATTTACATTGATCCAGGTTAACGTCACGGTTACCCTGAAACCCTATGATTAGCCACAACCCACACGGACTTACACAGACTATTCTTTTAAAAACAG
>JAOZUU010000193.1 GCA_029938515.1 Desulfobacterales bacterium
CCCGGTTCATCGGCCATCAGGTTGTTTTGGGCGATAAACATCAACCGCAACTCGGAAAGATCGGGATAGTCGATTTCGCCGGCCAGTGCATCAAACACCGGCTTCAGGCGCCGGATACCGAGTTTTTCAAAATACGTGAATGCCAAGTCCGTTTGTTGCATAGACAGGTTGAGATGGACACCCAAATTGTCGGATTCCAATGGATTGCCTTCGCACCAGTAGTGGTACAGGTGGTCGAGTACCGTTTTCCGCTTGATGGCGAACATTTCCATGATCTCCTTCACGGTGCGACCGGCGCTAAACGTCTCCCCGATAATCTCATGACGCTTCTTTTTAACGCGGGCGGATGATTCCTTTTGTTTTCGGACCGGTTTTACCATCGGTTTGGGTTTTTCCGGTATTCCCTGTTTCCGGCAAAACGTTTGAATGACATCCAGGAACGTGGGGCCGTAAACGGAGAGTTTGGTTTCTCCCACACCATGAATCTGGTACATCCCCGCTTCCGTTTGGGGAAAATATGCCGCCATTTCCATCAGCGCCTTATCCGCAAAAACAACATAAGGCGGCACATTATCCCGGTCGGCGATTTCCTTGCGCTTTTCTTTCAGCAGCTGGAATAAATCCCGATCGTAATCGGGAACATCCTCTTTTTTCAGGCGTTCCGGTACCGCCGTATCGACCTCATCGGCTTGATCGTCGTCCAGCCATCCCCATATCTTTTTATTGTTTTTCAACACATCCCGGGCGTTGGGCCCCAGCCGGAATCCCCCGTAGTCCATGTCTTCGATCAGCAGCCCCTGGTGGAGAAACTGGCGGGAAAGCGCCTGCCATTGTTTTTTGGATAAATCCTTGCCGATACCGTAAGTAGATATTTTTTGATGGTTAAATTGGATGACCCGCTGAGCCTTGGATCCCCGGAGCACGTTGATGATATGCGCGGCGCCAAAGCGTTCGCCGGTACGGTAAACACAGGAGAGAAACTTCTGGGCAAAAATAGTGAGATCGGTCTGTTCCCTTTCACCCTCCTGGCAATTATCACACCGGCCACATTGTTCGTTTGCGGGGGCTTCACCGAAATATTGCAAAAGCGGGACCCGGCGGCAGCCCTGCCATTCGACCAACCGCAAAAAGGCGTTTAAATGGATATTGGCCATACGGCGTTCGGTAGCGGTCTTTTGCTGGATGAAGTGTTTGATTTTGTAAACATCGGCGTAGCTGAATAACAAAAGGCAGTCGGCGGGCAGACCGTCACGTCCGGCCCGGCCGATTTCCTGGTAATAGCTTTCGATGTTTTTGGGCAAATCATAATGGATGACGAAACGGACATCGGGTTTATCGATCCCCATGCCGAAGGCGATGGTGGCCACGATGATGCGGGTGTCATCCCGGATAAAGCGTTCCTGGTTGGTTTTACGCGTTATATCGGCCAGGCCCGCATGGTAAGGAAGGGCACTCACGCCATCATCCTGGAGGATAAGGGCCAATTCATCCACCTGCCGGCGAGTGGCACAATAGATGATCCCGGCCTGGTCGGGAAATTTTTTAATCAGTTTCCGAATCCTTGCCATGGGGTTATCTTTGGGGACAATTTGTAGATACAGGTTTTCCCGGTCGAAACTGCCGATGAAGGTATCGGTGTGCTTAAAGCCAAGGGTGGTCTGAATATCCTGGCGAACCCGGGGCGTGGCCGTGGCGGTCAGGGCGGCGCAGACCGCTTGGGGAAATTGCTTTCTTGCTTGAACCAGTTGTCGGTATTCCGGGCGAAAGTCATGCCCCCATTCCGATATACAGTGGGCCTCGTCAATGGCCAGGCAATCGACGCCGGTGCCCGCCAACAGATCCATTGTTCTCGGCATCATCAGGGTTTCCGGTGCCACGTAAAGGAGCCGGGCCGCTCCGGATCTGATTTGCGCGATATTGTGGCGGTATTCCCCGGGTTCCAGGGCGCTGTTTAACATTACCGCGGGCACACCGGCACGCTGCATCTGCTCCACCTGGTCTTTCATCAACGCGATCAATGGCGATATCACCACTGTCAATCTGGAAAAGAGCATGGACGGAATCTGGTAACAGAGTGACTTGCCGCCACCGGTGGGCAGGATCACGAGGGTATCTTTCTTGTCGAGGATACTTTTGATGACCTCAGCCTGGAGGGGACGAAAGGTATCATATCCAAAAACGGTTTTTAGGATTTTTTGGGCTTGGTCGGTCATGGTGGACTCATTTTCAATTAGTCACTTCTTTTTCGGGTAAAATTTTAAAGCCATTTTCTTCAAAAAGGACCGCAACGTGCCCATGGGTTCCGTTGACGTAAATCTCCGCGTTCATTTGTTTCCCTATTTTACGGGTCCTGTCACAACGATTTGTCTTCCAAAGAGGTTCAGGGCACGGCACCAAAAAGTATTTTGCCTGGGTCGCGTGTATGAATTTATCCGAAGCAAATCCTTCAGTACCATGATGGGGAAATTTTAAAATGTCACAATGAAATCTGGCCGGATATTTTTCCACAAGGAAATCACTTAATTTACGATTTAAATCACCGGTAAAAAGGACCCTGTGATTTTTATAATTTAAACGAGCAATTAACGACATTTCGTTAATATCAGGCCCGATGCCCATTTTTAATAATTCATTTTCAGAGTAGGCAAAAAGTTTTTCAAAGATAAAATCCTTATCAAACTCAAACCGGGTAAAATCGTTTATATCTGAGAGCGGGACATTTTTTTGTTTTGCAGATTTCTTTATCGCATCAATTGTCTCCTGTCTAACTCCCGGCCATTCTCGTTTAATCCACTCTTTCGATGCCGGGCGCATGTAGATGTGTTTTATCTCAATGGGACTATGCAGTAAATCGACCAGCCCACCGTAATGATCAAAATGGGAATGTGTAATAATTACCGCGTCCAGTTTTTCAATGCCTTGTTTCTGTAAGAAGGGAATCAACACATCCTTTGCATACTGCTTTTCACCGGTATCGACTAATATTGCATGTTTTGAAGAGGTTATCAGGTGGGCATCTCCCTGCATGGTTCCCCCGTTGACATTTATCATGTCCCAACGGAAATGTTGTTTTTCCGGAACCGGCGCCTGCGCTTCCCAGCATCCATAAAAGATAGATGAGATCATTAAAATGATAAAATATCTATTCATAAACATATATTGTTTGTGTCTTGGTCCTCTGGCGACTATTCTTTCCGGCCTGTCCCGTCGTCGGGGTTTATCCGGGTTGAGAAAAAAACATTTCAAATACTTGAATCACTTTTTGAACATCCTCGGCGGTAATATCCAGGTGCGTGACCAGTCGAAATCCGCCCCGACCGCTGATGAGGATCCCCTGCCCTTTACAATGGGTTTTTAACGCTTCAGCTTTCCGGGGGTCAAGGGAGAAAAAAATCATGTTGGTCTGGACAATAGCCGGATCCAGAGCCAGGTCAGAAAACTGGGCCAGGCCTTCGGCCAGGATCCGGGCATTCTCGTAATCGTCGGCCAGTCGGTCAACATGATTCTCCAGGGCATGGATCCCGGCCGCCGCCAGAATGCCGGCCTGGCGCATCCCGCCGCCCAGGACCTTCCGCCACCGCCGGGCTCTTCGGATGAAGTCTTCGCTTCCGCACAATACCGAGCCCACCGGCGCTCCCAGTCCCTTGGAAAGGCAAAAAGAGATCGAATCAAAGAGGCGGGTTATTTCCGCTACCGGGATGTTGAGTTTCACGGCAGCATTGAAAATCCTTGCTCCGTCCAGATGAACGGACAACCGGTGCCGGTCGGCAAACGGGCGTACCGTTTCAAGATAATCGAGGGGCAGAACCTTGCCGTTGTGGGTATTTTCCAGGCACAACAACCGGGTGCGGGCAAAGTGGTCGTCTATCGGCTTGATCACATCGGCAACTTTGTCGAGATCCAGGCGGCCGTCTTTTTCGAGATGGATGGGCTGGGGCTGGATACTCGCCAAAATGGCTCCCCCACCTCCCTCGAATTTATAGGTATGGGCTTCCTGCCCCACGATGTACTCGTCGCCTCGCCGACAATGACTGAACAGAGCCAGCAGATTGCTCTGGGTGCCGGAAGAAACAAAAAGGGCCGCCTCGGTACCGATGGTTTCGGCGGCAAGTTGTTCCAACCGATTCACCGTCGGGTCCTCGCCGTAGACGTCGTCGCCCACGTCGGCTTTAGCCATGGCGGTTCGCATGGCCTGGGTGGGGCGGGTCACCGTATCGCTTCTGAGATCGATGGTTTTCATTAATACTGATTCCTTTCAAGCGGCGATTGAATGCATATTGCGGTCGTATTTCTTGAATTGTTCTAACAAAAGGAGGATTACGGCGCAAGCCGAATACGAAACCATAGGCAGTGTAACTCGCTCCAGTTAATGACACATTAAGCATGTCTATAATTATGACGATTTTGCGCTACTTTGCATAAAAGTCTTGACTATTCGGCAAATTACTGCATAATGGTCGATATGAAGCGGGCACAACATGATTTGATCAAAAAAGATTTGGCACGGAAAATGTGTTTTCTAACCGGGCCCCGGCAGGTGGGAAAGACCACCCTGGCCAGGGCCATTGGGAACGATTTTGAAAACCCGGTATATTTGAATTACGATAATTTTACCGACCGGGAAATGATTCACAAAATGGCCTGGCTACCGGATACCGATCTGCTCATCCTGGATGAACTTCATAAGATGGTTGGTTGGAAAAATTTTGTCAAAGGCATCTACGATACCAAACCAGCGGACCTTAACATCCTTGTTACCGGCAGTTCCCGTCTGGAGGCGTTTCGACAGACCGGGGATTCGCTGGCCGGACGGTTTTTCAGGCATCGGCTGGGTCCGCTGACGTTGGCCGAGATCGATGATGTCGGCCCGGCGGATCTGGAGCGCCTCCTTGAAAGAGGGGGCTTCCCGGAACCATATTTGTCGGAAGACCTTGTTGAAGCCGACCGATGGCGACTCCAATATATCGACGGGCTGATCCGTACCGACATTCTTAATTTCGAGAAAATTCATGATTTCAAAGCGATGCAGCTTACCCTTGAATTAATGCGGGAACGGGTCGGTTCACCGCTTTCATACGCCTCTCTGGCAAGAGACATCCAGTGTGCACCCAATACGATCAAGCGGTATGTCGAGATTCTCGAGGCACTTTTTATTGTTTTCCGCGTAACGCCTTATCACCGAAATATTGCCCGGTCGTTGCTAAAGGAACCGAAGATATACTTTTACGATACGGGTATGGTCAATGGGGGCGTCTCCCGGCGCCTGGAAAACCTGGTGGCGGTTAGCTTGCTCAAACACCTCAATGCCATAGAGGATTACCAGGGCCGGAAAGCAAGGCTTCACTACCTGCGTACAAAGGAAAAAAAAGAGGTCGATTTTGCCCTATTCATTGAAAATGAACCGCTTTTGCTGATAGAGGTAAAGCTTTCTGCTGATGATTTGTCACCGGCGCTGGTCTATTTTCATAAAAAATATGGTTTGCCGGCCATACAGCTCGTAAAGAATCTCCGGTACGAGCAAAAAAAAGGTGATATTTCCATTAGAAGTGTGTTTAGATTTCTTGGTTCTTTGATGATGTAGCGTGTTTCGATTCGAAAAATGCACAATAGGGCCATTTTGGCGCCAATGAGTTAATCTCATATATGGTTTAAAACCAATCTTTATTATTAACCCAGCGATTAAATAGTCGAATTCCGTCATGCCGGACTTGATTCGGCATCCAGTAACACTGCTGGATTCGGGCTTTCGCCGGAATGACAA
>JAOZUU010000194.1 GCA_029938515.1 Desulfobacterales bacterium
ATGCGGCGGATGATTAACGCGATCATGAAATCTATTTCGCTTCGCTCATAACTGGGATAATGGGTATTGGGAAGATAACAAAAACCCGGAATCAGGCCCGGCAGGGCCGAATTCCGGGTTTACTGGTTCTTGACAAACTACTCAATCACTACATGACGCCATTTAAATTCATTGTCCGGACGCTGTTTGAGCTGCACTTTGTTGTTGACTCCCCAGGCCAAGGCCTGCTGATGAAGGGGAATATAGGCGATATCATCAATGGTCATTCCCCACGCCTTTTCAATCAGGGCATCGCGTTTGGCCTGATCAGTTTCACTTAAGATTTCGGCCGTTAATTTATCGACTTCGGGATTACAATAGCTTCCAAGATTAAACTTGCCTTCGCCGGTATCTTTGTAGCAGGCATGTAAAAAGTTGAGTGGATTGTATGAGTCGAAACTGCTCGGGGTCCAGCCTAACAGGTAAAAACTGGTGTCGAGCTTGGGTCTCAATATTTTTGCAAAGTATTTGGCTTTGGGTTGGGCCAGCAGGTTCACCTTAATGTTCACCTTAGCCAGCATGGAAACGACGGCCAGACAAATTCCTTCGTCATTGACATAGCGATCGTTGGGGCAGTCCATGCCTATCTCAAAGCCGTCCTGATAACCAGCCTCGGCCAGAAGCTTTTTGGAGGCCTCGGGGTCATAGGGGAGACGCTTGAACTTCGGATTGCCGCCACCTTGTACTCCCGGTGCTACCATCATGGCAGATGGTTCCGACAGCCCGCGCATGACTTTCTTTTTAATGGCTTCCATATCGATGGCCTGATAGAAGGCCTGGCGGACTCTTTTATCTTTGAGGGGATTTTTGCCTTTGACACTGGAATACAACAATTCATCCCGGGACTGATCCATACCCAGAAAAATAGTGCGCAGTTCCGGCCCAACCATCATGCGGATGTCTGCATTGCCGTCGACTCGCTTCATGTCCTGCACAGGGACCGGAAAGGCCATATCCACCTGACCGGACAACAGTGCGGCCACCCGGGTGGCATCATTACTTATCGGGGTAAAAATGACCTCGGTGACGTTATGCACTTTGTTTGGGTTATCCCACCAGTCCGGATTAACCTTGCAGACGGACTTCACACCCGACTCGTGGCTGGCCAATACGAAAGGACCGGTCCCGTTAGCATGGCGTGTTGCGAAATTTTCATTTTCCCCGGTGGTGGATTCGGGTGTCACGGCGTTGTTTTTTTCACACCAGCTTTTCGACATGATGTACCAGGTGCCCCATTCCACAACCAGAATCGGATTCGGAACCGAGGTGATAAAATCCACCGTATAATCATCCACCTTAACAACCTTGGTGTCAGGTGGGCTAATCCTTACTTTTAAGTCCGAAGTTTTGGCACGAACGCGTTCGGCGGAGAACACCACATCATCGGCTGTAAAAGGGCTCCCGTCATGGAATTTGACCCCTTTGCGCAGGTAAAAACGCCAGTGGGTCGGTTCCATCACTTCCCAGCGTTCCGCCAGGGCCGGTTCAATTTCAAGATTGGGCCCGCGACGGATTAAGCCTTCATAAATATTACCCAAAAATCCCAACTGAAACGTCTCATTCAAGCTATAGGGATCCATGGATTTGGCATCGCCTTGAAAGGCGAAGTTGAGCGTTTTGGCCGAGGCCGATCCGGGAAATACCGTCAGGGTCAATCCAACAATCAGGACAGCCGCGATGAGCAATAAGACTTTTTTTCGCATGGTTTCACCTCCGTTTGGGTTATGGTTTGAAATAATATTATTAAACCGCAGAACGTAGAATCACGCTAAAAACGTGATCTATGGACAAGGATATCGAATGTCGAAGTAAACCCTTCATCATTCTCCGGTTCCTTGTTCGATATTTCGATATTCATTGAATTATAAAATATTCAAGCACTATTCATTCGGGCTGCTTTCTCCATAAAAGTGTCGAGCCGGTCGTAGAGCGAATACAGACTGTCAAGCTGAACATGCTCTTTCAGGGTATGGGCGCTGTTGTCACTGTTGGCACCCCATACAATCCCGTTAATCCCCCGCACCGATAGAAACCGGGCATCGCTGGCGCCGTGTTCGTTGCCGACGGTGATGTCGTCGTACAAATCAACGAGCAAGTCCAGGTAGGGAGATTCACCCCCAAGGAACATCGGCTCTTTTTGTTCGATCACCAGTTCGCCGGTGACTTTTTTCTGCAGCATTTCATACAGCACCATCGGATCATCGTCTTCCGTATAGCGGATGTCGAACAACGCTTCCGCCCGATCCGGCACCTGGTTGAAGGATTTTCCGGCCCGGACCTTGGAAAAATTCAAGGTGCGGTGCCAGTGATCGGGTTGGGTCCGGGTGAATTCGGCTTTGATTGCGTTAAAATCAGCAATCAGGTTTTCAATGGCGTTTTCCCCCAGCCAGGGTCTCGCACCATGGGCGGCCTTTCCCCTGGCGATGAGTTTTAAGGTCAACAGCCCTTTTTCCCTGGTGACTACCTTATTGAGGGTGCCGCCATCCAGGGCCAGACAGAAATCGACATCGATATTTTCCAGGACCTTTTCGGCACCGTCGCGACCGCCGATCTCCTCGTCGCTGGTGATCAAAATTCCGAACGGCAGAGAGTCCGCCTTCTTTCCTTTTTTTCCGAGTCGTTTGATATGCTCTTTTAACAGCACCAGCGACAATGCCGCCGCATATTTATCATCGATGGCCCCCCGACCGTAAAGGTTGCCGTTTTCCTCGATCGGTTCAAAAAGATCGTCCGGGGCATCGACCACGTCAATGTGGCTCATCAGCAAAACCGGGGCATAATCAGTCCGGGGAAGCATCAGAATGGAAGGATAGCCGTTATGCTCGAAATGTTGATGATCGATGTCGTGGCCTTTCAGATAATCCACAATAAAATCGGCACACCGACGAATCTCATCGGGTGCCGAGTGCATGGTTTTAAAACGAACCAGATCCTTGGTGAGGCGAACGACTTCCTGGGCAGCGGGTTGGTTTTTCGAATCAATGTTCATAGATAATAATCCGTTATCGATCATTTTTCAATGGTCTTCCCTTACAGTGGAAAATACCATGGAGGACAAGAAATATAAAATTCGGAAGGGGATTGCTATTTCCGAGCGAGGTCTATCAATAATTAAATACCGGCGGGATGTCAAGCAGGAGATGGTATATACAGGGGTGACATCATTATTCATTGTAACGGGTTGTGAATTACATATAAAAGAAAAAATAGCCGCGGACACGCACAGACGGGTTTCTCATTCGTATCCACCTGTTTTTTCAAAAAAAGAGTCTGTGTCAGTCTGTGTGGGTCTGTGGCTAAATTCTCACTTCGCTTTGCTGTTTTCCGAATAAATGTGTTTCGATTCCGTTCAATAGAAAGGAATTTTTTTTAATATTCCCGCTTTTTCAAAGGGCTTTCTTTACAGGGGGATCGTACCCCGCGCTTTGATCAGTCGTCCGAGCTGGTTTTCCTGCCGGGGCGACAGGGATTCGAAGGCAACGGCCTGCTGACGAGTGGTGGGTTCGCTGCCATTCCCTTCCTTCTCAATCATAACATCCGATAAGATCCGAACCGGTAAATTTTCCAGGTGGTGTGTGTCCACATAATCCGCCCAAATTATGTCGAGTTCCTGGGGGATCATCCAGCTATTCCCGTTTTCACGGTATTGGAAGACCAGCCCGCTTTGGCCGATCTCTTTAACGGTTCCCGGTGGAAGTGAAGGCGGGCGGGCCACGGCGATGACCATGCCCTGTACTTTGAAACTCGCGCCCTGGCGACGTTCCTCTGTTTGTGTGATCGTTTTCATCTTGTCTCCTTTCATCCCCGTTCGCTTCAATTTTATTGATTGATCTTTAAATCGAAAGATAAGACGATTCATGGTTATTGGTTTAACGTTAATGGTTCAGTATTTGACCGGCTTCTAACAGGACATAAAGCTGATCTGGCTCGAATGCCTGATAAAATCTTTTATTGAGATGATACTGAACCCGATTGCAACTGGGAACAGCATCAATAACGGTCAGGTAAGCAACCAGTTCTTTCTTGTGTGTTTTGAGATAAGCTCCTTTCAGACACGCACAAAACGCCTGCCGACGGATATTGGGACTTTTCGAGCCCAGCATCTCAGCCTTTTTACGGCATTTGGCGATGGCTTCGTCGATGAAAGTGGCATATATTTCCGCCAGATCCGGATTGTCGATGTTTTGACTGATACCCTTGGTGGTGAAAAATGTTACCAGTAAAACGGCTATGGCCAATGCGATGTAAGCTGACTTTTTCATTTTCAGTGCCTCCTTGATTCGTTATAATTTTATTTTTCCAGAGAGGGTCGCATGTCCTATTTACTCGTTGTGCGGTAAGGTTTTGCTTCCAAATCAATCGCGTTGAGCCGGGGATCGAAAGATTTCAACTTTCTGTCCAACAGGCGGCTCAGATAAAAAAGCTGTGGTTCGTTGAAATCGTCCCGATGGTTGATGGTTTCATAAATCTCCCTGAAAGTCGGGTGATGAATGCCAAGATCCGAGCGGTTATTCTGGCCATACTGGATGTGCTCGATGTTCGGTATTCTCATTTCGGTCTCCTCTCTTTTAAACGTTGGTTAATGAGTTGATTGCTGTTGAACGAGTTATTGAATGAAAATGGTAACGCGTCTTGCTTATCTGTAAGAGCAAGGAGCGTACCAGATCTACAATATTTTTTATCATGCTGTAATATCAGATAAATAATGAATTTGACTTGAAGGGAAAAATGGGGCGCATCTGTGCCATGACACAATCTGTGCCACCGCGGCATGCGCCATGGCACAGGTATATTGCAATAAAAAAAGGATCAATGAAGTTGACCTGTTTTTAATTGATGAGTTGAGCGTCTCGCATTGATTTCAGGTTCTAATATAATAACCAGACCATTACGGTATAAGCGCACGGTGGCATCATTGCTTGTTGACATTTATCTGAAATGTATGATATTTTAATAATATGACTTATGTTTTATAAAACGTCTTACCTGTAATGCCGAGACCTTTGAAAATGGAGAAAATCATGACAGTCGTAACGACATCGAGCCGAGGCCAAATAGTTATACCGCGAGATGTGAGGAAGAAGCTCAACATTCTGCCGGGGAAGAAGATCCTGATTCGGGCGGAAGAAGACCGGGCCATTCTCTTTCCACTGCCGGATGACCCGGTGGAGCATTTCTGCGGTATCTTTCAGGAAGGATCGTCGCTTATAGAAGCGCTGATGGTTGAACGGAAAAAGGAGCGAAAGCGTGACACAAAAAAGATTGCTCGATAGCTTTGCGATAATTGCTTATCTCAACAAAGAAAAGGGTTTTGAAAAAGTACGGGATGTGCTGTCCGAGGCTCAGGAATCGGGGGAACCCGTTATAATTAATGACATTAACATCGGTGAAGTGTACTATATTCTTTTCAGAAAAAGGGGGCCGGAAAAGGCAAATTTTTTTCTGGAAACCATCCTTCCTTCTCTACCGGTTCAGGTTTTCTCCAATGATTTTAATGATGTGATCAAATCCGCTAAAATTAAGGCCGAATATCCACTATCATTTGCGGACTGTTTTGCGGTTGCCACCGCCGGAAAGGAAAAAGCCGTCATCATGACAGGTGACCCGGAGTTCAAAAGAATAGAAAAACTGGTGCCGATCGAATGGCTTGAAAAATAACTGAAAAATAAATCCTGCAAATCCCGTTGATCCTGTCTAAAAACAGATAATTATCGCTGT
>JAOZUU010000195.1 GCA_029938515.1 Desulfobacterales bacterium
TATCAGAAGGCAGATGGTGTTTATAGGCCAGAATCAAGTCGGTTTTCGAGACAACTCCCACCGGTATCTTATCAGAATCTTCAATAAGCATGGCACCGAAGCGATACATGGACAGCCCTTCCATGATTTGCATAAGGGTATCATCATCAGCCAGGGCCACAACTTTTTCGGTCATTACTTCCTTAACCGTAAAGCGTATGATGGTTTCATCTCCGCTCACGGACCGGCCCTTGCGATGACGGCTTTGATCACAGGTGTGACAATACCGGTATAACAGCCCCACCATGTCCGGATAAGCGAGGGCGCCCACCACTTCATCATTTTCGTTATCCCGGACGTAGAGCCGGTAGACACCCTGGCGGCGCATTTCTTCCAGCGCGGCATCGAGAGAATCATTCATCCCGCAAAACAACGGCGGCGAAATCATGATATCCGACAACGGAGATTCAATGGGCAGGTCGGCATAATAGGCGCCCATGATATCTGTTTTCGAAACGACTCCGATCGGCTGGCCGGTTTCATCCAGAGTCATCAGGGCGTTGGCTTTATGCTTAATCAAATAGTTAATGCTGTGATCAATCGAAGCCGATTGAGACAGCCGAATGATATTCCGCCGCATGGCATCCTTAACGGACAGCCCGGTTAATACCAATCGATCAACAATAATGGCCATAACCGTCTCCTTATACCGGTTGTCATAAATCTGTTCCGATATGTCTTGATGACTTACGAAAGATATACTTGTTTAACGATTCAAATTGGTTGTGAATGATGACAACCGCTATTCTATGAAGACTCAAAGGGCTACCGATATCGGAACGTTATTCTGAGGGAACGCTCTAAGGGGAAATCTTTGAAAAACGTCCTCTTTCGCCCAATTTCGGCGCCTGCCTGTGTGTGACCGCACGTTGGCAGGTAGCTCAAATTTAATCCTCCCGATGTAGATAACTACTTAAAATATAACATAATTAAGTTCAGCCAGCCAGCTGGATAAAATGTCTGCGTTGGTCTGTGTCAGTCTGCGGTTAATTTATCTAAAAGGTTATAAAACAGATCGGAGATATAGACCATCCCCAGGATTTGATCGTTTTCCAGAACGGGAATTCGGCGCACATGTTTTTTGATCATCAGATCAAGCAGCATCATCAGGTGGGTGTCCGGGGTCACCGAAATCAAATCGGTAGACATGATATCACCCACCAGAATCGAGCGGGTCCGTTCGCAGGCGTTATCCACCAGGCCGGAAATGTCAATATCATCCATGGTGCCCCAGACATGAATGTGCTTGGGGCGAATGAACAAAAGGATGTCGTACATTGAGAGCATACCGATCAAGCGATCAGAATTATCGGTCACCATCATGCCGAAAACCTTGCGGCCTTCTTCCTCGGAGGCTTTATAGAAAAATTGAACGGCATCGGCCACGGTCAAATCGGGCTTCAATGTATGCACACGGGTCGTCATCACATCCCGGGCGGTTATCTGCATGGTATACGTTCCATTTTCGGGTAAATATTAACATAGTCTTCCAGATAAAGTTTTTGGACTGCGTTATCGGTCGCCCCCTTTCTCGACGACGTACGGGTTGCACGACTTACTCAAGGGGGCTTCCTCTAGTCCCGCTTGCAGCGGGACCAAAAACATTATCTGAAAGCCTATAGAAGCGATTTCAATGGGCCAACATCATCGGGCGTGAATGGATTATTTAATACGGGATTTGGCTTTTAAAAACAAGGGGAATTTCAGGAGGTTGTTTACTTGGGCCTATTTGCTGATTTCGCAAAGAATCGCTCAATTCAGATAATGTTTTGCCTTGCCACACAAACTTAAAAATGAAAAGAGGTGGTATATAATAACATAAGGGGAATCCGATGGCTTTGGTTGAAATCGAAAATATCACGAAAAATTACCAGATGGGTGAAATACAGGTGCAGGCACTGAGAAATATCACCCTTTCTATCGAGGAGGCGGCCTTCGTATCGTTCGTTGGGCCTTCCGGAAGCGGGAAAACAACGATGCTGAACCTCATCGGATGTCTGGATCGCCCAACGGAAGGTAAAATTGCCGTAGACGGAAAAGATGTGAGCACTTTGGACCGCAAACAGGGCGCGATCTTCAGGGGTTCCCTTCTTGGATATATTTTTCAGGCCTTTAATCTTTTTCCGGTTCTGACTGCCTATGAAAACGTGGAATATCCATTGGTGATGGTTAAAAATGAATCGCCTGCCCGCCGAAAAAAACACGTATTGGAGGTTCTTAACGCCGTGGGGATGATCAATCAAAAAGACAAACGTCCCGACCAGCTTTCAGGCGGTCAGAAACAGCGAATCGCCGTGGCGCGGGCACTGGTGACCCGTCCGAAGCTGGTTCTGGCCGATGAGCCCACGGCCAACCTGGACCGAAAAACCGCCGTAAATATTATCCGGCTGATGCGCGAGATGCGGGATGAATTCAACACGACATTTATCTTCTCCACTCATGATCCGGGTGTCATGGAAGAGGCCGAGGTCATTCATACCCTTGAAGACGGTCGACTTAGTCACTCTAAACAAAGATTAGCAAGTGTACCGGAGGGGAAAAATGATTCGAATATTTAAAATAGCCGTTCGCAATCTGATGCGCTATAAGAGACGTACCCTGCTCACCTCCCTACTGATTACCCTGGGGGTGTTGATGGTCATTCTTTTCTCGGGTCTGTCCGGATCATTCAAGGCCATGATGATTGGCCAGATTACCGATGCCAACCTTTCCCAGATACAGATTCATAAAAAGGGGTATGTCTCGTCCATGGATTCAAGCCCTTTGAACCTCAACCTGAATAGCAAGGGATACGCCAAAATCGAAGGTATTTTAAAAAGTCATCCCGCTGTTGATGCCTGGGCGCCAAGAATAAAGCTCGGTGCCATGCTGAGTAACTATTCAGAGACTACCAACATCCGGCTTAACGCCATTGATCCGGAAAAAGAGGTAAGGGTGTGTCCGGACGTGGGGAACCGGATGACATTCGGTGAAAAGGGCCAGCGTAAGGAATTGATCCGTCAGGGTGAGGTCATTCTCCCGGACAAGCTGGCCAAAGGCATGAAAATCCGGCTGGGGGACACCGTGGTGCTGGTGGCCAACAACAAGGACGGTTCGGTCAACGGCCTCAATTTTGTCGTGGGGGGTATCACCGAGACGGTTGTCGGTCCCCAGGGCAAAGAGGGTTATATGCATATCGAAGACGCCCGCAGTTTGCTTCGCATGGAAGAGCCGGAGATTACGGAGGTGGCCGTGCGTCTTAAAGATTTTGATATGCTGGATACTGCGAATACGGACCTCGAATCCGCGCTGGCACAATTTAAGAACAAAGTGGAGAAACCGGTTTTTGAAATTCACACCTGGGAGAAGCTTTCCCCCTTTTATAATATCGCCAGAATGATCGACCTAATGGCCGCCAGCATGAAGCTGATCATGGTGGCGATTGTCCTGATCAGTATTTTAAACGTCATGATCATGTCGGTGTATGAGCGGGTTCGGGAGATCGGTACCATGTCCGCCATCGGAACAACGCCCGGCAAAATCATGGGTCTCTTCCTGGCCGAAGGTATCACTCTTGGGTTGATCAGCATCGTGGCCGGAAATATAATCGGGCTTGGCGGCATTTTTCTTTTGAATATTTATAAAATCAGGTTTTCTTTCGGGCGCATGGATAACCTGCTTTTAACACCCTCGGTAAATGTTTCCGAGTTGTTGTGGTTGTCGCTGGTTGTCTTACTCGTTTCAGTCTTTGCCAGCCTGCAGCCGGCCTATATGGCCTCCAGGATGGAGCCGGTGGATGCTCTGGGGCATGTGTAGAATTGGAGGCATAATCACGAAAGGCCGAACAAGGATGAAGCTTCGCCTAAAAGCTTTGATTTACTAATAAGGCCGTAATTGTTTAGACATGAATTTACGTGAAACGTTCATTCACATAGTGCAATGGGTAGTAAGTGTCTATAGACTTATGGCCTTATTAGTATAAATACACCGTATAGGGGGAAGAATGAAAAAATTAATGATCGTGGTTGGCTTATCTCTGTTTCTTAATGCTGTCGCTTTTGCTCAATCCCAACAGACACAAATAATTGCCGTGGCAACATCTAAAAAAACAGAAAGCAGCCAAATAAGCGACAAAGCTGCACGTGCTCCGTATTATCTGATCTTTGACAGACATGGAAAACTCCTTGAGATTGTTTCTAATCCGTTTCGTGATGATGATAGGGGCGCCGGGCCAAAAGTGGCAGACTTTCTTGCCTCAAAAAATGTAAGCGTTGTGGTTGCAGGTGATTTCGGCCATAAAATGAAATCCGCTTTGGATAAAAAAAAGATAGATTATCATGAGACATCCGGGATTGTAAAAAATGTTGTTGAAGACTTTATTAAATCAAACTAAGGGCTGCGGAAAACTAATTTGATCTGAGATTTCGCCGGATTTTGGTTCGGATACAAGGGCGCGTCGATGGCTTCATACTGGTTGTATGGGGTCATTGACGCAACGCCTTAACCGGGCCAAAAGACAAGCAAGATGGGGCAATTTATTTTTCCCGTGGCCCTAATATGAGGTGAATCATGAAAAAATATATTACAGGAAGCGTACTATTCCTTTTGGTAGTGACCTCTTCGGTTTTTGCCATTGATGGAAATGAGCTATTGAAAAAAGTAGACCGTAACCTCAACCCCGAAGCCTTTGAGATGTACCGCAAGTTGATCAATATGGAACCGGACGGATCGAAAAAAGAGTTTATCATGTACTCGGTAAAAAAAGGCCGTGACCAGGTGGCATCCGTATTTTTGTCCCCAGCCAGCGAAAAAGGACGAGCGACGTTGCGGGTGGGGGAAAACATGTGGCTTTACATCCCCAATGTCGGCAAACCGATCCGTATCACCAGCCTCCAGTCGGTGACGGGAGGAATATTCAACAACGCCGATATCATGCGACTGGACTACAGCGCCGAGTACAATTGCGACAAGGTCGAGCATGAGGGAGGCATCCTGGTGCTTCATTTAAAGGCCAAGAGCAAGTCCATTGCCTACGATCGCGTTAAGATGCGGGTGGACGATCAAAAATTGCTTCCTTTAAAAATAGAGTGTTTTGCTTCATCCGGCATGCTGATAAAGACCCTTTATTTTAAAAAAATTCAAGATTTTGGGGACGGCATCGTACGTCCCGCCGTGATCGAAACGGACAGTCCACTGCACAAAGGATATAAATCGGTCATGATCTTTGCAAAGATGAAGAAAAGAGATCTCCCCGATGAAGCCTTTACCCTTAACTTTCTTTCCCGGATCGAAAGCCTGCGATGAGAAAGACGCTGTTCGTTATTGGCGTGTGCACCGTCAGCTTGTTTTTTGCTTTCGTGGAAGGGGTTTTGGGTCAGGACGACTACCACTTTGATTTGTCTGAAATTGAAAAGGAGATCGAAAAAAAATCGTACCGTATCGGCGGCTTTTTTGAATTGAGGCCGGTTCTTTTCGGGCTGGATCGTGATGCGGCTTTCTACAAGATTCGATTTTTCGAGCAAGACGAGGGGGCGACCCTGGAACAATACAATCTGGGGTTTCGCCTCGAAGGAAGTTATGCGAAGGGTATTGCCAGCCTGTATTTCAGGACCGACAGCAGATTGTGGTACGATTATCAGGGATGGGACGAGGATATTGAACTTTCGGAAGGATACGTCTCCTTAAAGCCAAACCCGGGTTTCACCCTTAATGCCGGCAAGGAGGTGGTCTTAT
>JAOZUU010000002.1 GCA_029938515.1 Desulfobacterales bacterium
CCCGGCCACTTTCGGGCTCAAGATGGGAAGGTCGGCATGAACGTAACGTTCCGGTGGAATCACCACCTCGATTCCCATTTGGCCAAGTGTACCGCGCACCTCCCGGCTTCGAAAATAGGGGTTGACCAGATCGAGATCGGCAATCCGCACATCGATGCCCGCCTGCAAGCGATGAGCCGCCAAATTGATGGTGACTTCCGTTTTACCGCTGCCGTAGTTCCCCACGACGACGACGATACCTTCAAGATCGATTCCCACTGCCAATTTAACACCTTATTGTTTTTACAGCCCATTAATCCTGATGATCTCTTTAAAACTAACGCTGATGGCTAAATAAAAAGGTCCATATACGCCCCGCAGGAAGTGCCCTTGGGGTGCAAGGCGTGGTGTTTTTTCAGGGGCGAGGCTATACACATGGTATGCCGAGCGTCTGAAAAATCACTACAACGCCGTAGATGGGGCTTTTTACGACGCCATCAATTCTGAAGACCGTTTGTATTTTCATAGCCCTCTTTTGTCAAGCCGTGCGGAGACAATCAGAGGCGAATTTATAAAACCGGCTCCTCTGCCACTTTCGTCATTTTAGCGAGTATGCTATACACCTTCCCGATAAAATCGCATCCCGGCCAGTATGGCATTGAAACCATTGAAAGCGGATATACCCATGACAATCGTTCGAACCGGCCTTGAAAACCTGATCGAATCACCGCCTGAATATTTATCCGGACGGCGCCTGGGACTGTTGTGCAATCCGGCATCAGTGGACGGCAATTTGCGCCATGCCCGCAACCTGATCAACGATCGCTTTCCCGGCCGGCTGACCGCCCTGTTTTTTCCCCAGCACGGTTTCTTTTCCGAAAAACAGGACAACATGGTGGAATCAGGCGACCTGCGGGACCCGGCCTTGGATATTCCCGTGTTCAGTCTTTATGGAAGAACCCGGACCCCAACCGCCGATATGCTGGACCATCTGGATATCTTGGTGATCGACCTTCAGGATGTGGGTACTCGCGTATATACCTTTATCTATACCGTTTCTTACTGCCTTGAAGCCGCCAGGCAGCACGGTAAAAAAGTGTTGATTCTCGACCGGCCCAACCCGGTAAACGGCTTGTCGGTAGAGGGAAACATGCTGAAACCGGAATGGACCTCTTTTGTGGGGCGCTACGAAATCCCCATGCGCCATGGGTTGACCATGGCTGAGCTTGCCTTGCTGATCAACGACCACTTTAAAATCGGGTGTGATTTGTCGGTTATCCCCATGACCGGCTGGCGCCGCAAAATGTTTTTTAGTGATACGGGCTTATGCTGGGTGTCACCATCGCCCAATCTCCCGACACCGACAGCTGCGCTTGTTTACCCGGGTCAGGTGTTGTGGGAGGGGACCAACGTTTCCGAGGGACGGGGAACCTGTCTGCCCTTTGAGCTTTTTGGCGCACCGTACACGGATCCCGACAAGATCCTGACCTCCATTGGCGGTCGGCGACAGACGGGTGCCGTCTTGCGACCGGCGGCTTTCGAACCCGTCGCCAATAAATGGAAAGGGGAACTTTGCCACGGATTTCAGATTCATGTAACCGATCCGTTTTTATTTAATCCGTACTATTTAACACTCAAGCTGATTCAGGCGGTCATGGAAAACCATCGCACTGATTTTCAATACAAAGCACCCCCTTATGAATATGAATTAGAGCGCCGCCCCATTGACCTGATCATTGGGGACAGGGATATCCGCCGTCGAATCGAAAATTTGGAATCCGTGGACACCGTCGCAACGTCCTGGCGGCCGGCATTGAAAGCATTTATCGAAACCAGCCGCCCCTATTTATTGTACGAACCATCTTGCCATAGAGAAATCAGATGAAACAAGTGGAAGCCCAGTGGCAACGCATGCAGTTTAAAAGAAACAAGGTATGGCTGATGGTGGACGCGAATGGAAACCCCATCGTCAGAGAAAATAAAGTATTGATCAAATACAACTTAAATCAAGACTATGAATACTGGGTGCATGAAAAAAGCGTCGCTGATATCGATCCGAAACAATTGAAGCGAAAATTCCCCGGCAAAAAAAAGCCCCGTCATCGAAAAAAAACATCCTCGCAAGCGGCTTCGATCCATGCAGCGGCCAGGCAACAGGATGCCGTTGTTATTTTCACCGACGGTGCTTCATCAGGGAATCCAGGCCCAGCCGGTATCGGCGTGGTCATGCGCCATGGAGAACACGAAAAGGAAATATCGAAAGCGATTGGCAAGGCCACCAACAATATTGCCGAGCTGGAAGCGATCCGCATCGGCCTGGCCGCATTAAAAAACACCCACCTTCCCGTTCGGGTCTTTACCGACAGTGCCTACGCGCTGGGAGTATTATCTTTAGGATGGAAAGCCAAAAAAAACATCGCGCTGATCCGGTCAGTCAAGAAACTAATGGACCAACTCGATGATATTGAATTGATTAAGGTTCCCGCCCACTCGGGGATAGCGGATAATGAACGGGCCGATACCCTGGCTGTCGCCGGGGTCAAGGCGAACAAAAAAAAACTTCAGGAATGACGCTTCGAAATGATTTCAAGCTTTTTACGAAACCATCATATTTGATAAAAAAACCCTGCATCCATAGAAAGAACGCAGGGTTTAAGTTTTTCCCGAAAGACCTGATTATGCTTTTTCTGATTTCAGGGTTTCAATCTCTTTTTTCAACTCGCCAACCTCTTGTTTATACTTCTCGCCATCATCGCCCATGCCCATATCGGCCGGGCTGCTGTCTTTCTTCCAAGTATCTTTTAATTCGTCAAACCCAAGATAAAGGGCCAAGCCACCACCCAAAAGCAGCATAATCGGCAACACGCCGGCAATGACCTGAAGAAACTCCCCAAACCAAATCGAAATTCCGATTAAACCGAGAACCGCTGCAACCGCGCCACCAATTAACGTTTTCATAAAAAAACACCCTCCTTCATCCTTCTTTTTTGCTTAAATGGTAATAAATTTGATTACTTAATTAAAACCGCCAGCCTGACAATCATATCTGATTTCGTTCGTTTTCCGATCTATCTACCACACGAAAAAGAATAACGCAAGGGTAAAAATGTAAGGTTGCAAAGCCAATTTGCTTTTGATAGCTTTTAAATATTGATTTGGTAATCAACAGTTCCTAACCTTATAGGAAAAATCATCTGCTTTTTTCGAACCACTCCAATTTGCCACAACAAGCTTTAAGCAACGAACCATGATAAATAAATTGCGACAATCCCGTTTAGGAAAAAAGGCAAAAACGATATTCAACCGGTTACTACGGGGGAGCCAGGATCATTTCTTATGCATGCTGCCTTACCGAACCGGACGCTTGTCCAACTGGTTTTTAAAACATTTCTACTCGGGAATCCGAATAGATCCGGACCAGACCGACCTGATTCGTCATACTCCAAAAGACGCCATCATTGTCTATGTGAATAAATTTCGCAGCAACTTTGAATACCTTTTTTACCATACCCGCTACGGTGCTTTGGATTTACCCGTACCCGAAATCTGGCTGGATCATAACGCGGTGATCTGGCAGCCGCTATCAAGACTTTTTCGGATTTTTTTAACCCATACCCACCACGCCATTTCTAAGCGCCATATCCTGACCCCCTATAAAAGTGGTTATCTCCACCGGGCTTTAACGGGGGACAAAACAGGCATGCTTTCCCTGGTGGGGAAGAAGGGCTTCGATCGCTGGTTCATACAAACTAAAACCGACCCCCTTAAATACCTGATTCAGCTGCAGAGCGAGACAAATCGACCCATTATTCTAATTCCCCAGCTTCAATTTTACGACCGAAAGCCGGCCAGTCGTACGATGACGTTTACCGATGTATTCTTCGGCAGCCGTTATAGACCCGGCAAACTCCGGCGTCTGGCCACCATGATCAGAAAGCCGGGCAAGGTATTCGTTGAGATCGCCGGCCCGCTGAATCTGATCGATTTTCTGGCGATACCGGAACATCAAAACCGAAAAGATGATCACCTGGCCCTGCTGCTTCGCCGGAAGCTCCTTAAAAGAATTAACCAGCACCGGCAGAGTATCACCGGACCGATCATCAAATTTCATGAAGAACTCAGGGAGGAAATTCTCACCAGTGAGCGATTGCGGGAGTATATGCAGCGTCATGCCAAAACCAAGAAAATACCGATTCACAAGGTTCGTAAAAAAGCCGCCGGTTATATCGATGAAATTGCGGCCCGCTACTCGCCGGCCTTTGTCAGCGTCGCCGAGTCCATTATCGGCTGGCTGATTAATTCTATGTTCGACGACATGACCGTTAACAAAGAGATATTCCTCCGGTTGAAGGCAATCGCCCGAAAAGGCCCGTTGATCTTTGTCCCCTGCCACAAGAGCCATATGGATTATCTGATCCTGCCATACGTGCTCTATACCAATAATTTACCCGCGCCGCATATCGTTGCCGGAAAAAACATGTTTTTCCCGCCTTTCGGCACCATTGCCCGGGCGGGCGGCGGGTTCTCCATCCGGCGCACATTTCGTGGAGCGGCTTTCTACTCCAAGGTATTCCAGGAATACATTCATAAGCTTCTCCAGGAGGGCTTTAATATAAAAATCTTTGTGGAAGGAACCCGTAGCCGTTCAGGTAAATTGCTCACCCCCAAGCTCGGGTTTCTTTCCATCCTGTTAAATGCCTATAAAAACAATGCCTGCGAGGAAATGTCCTTCGTGCCGATTTTCATCGGCTACGACCACGTTCTGGAAGAAAAATCATACCTGCACGAACAGGAAGGGGGTGAAAAAAAGCCCGAAAGTATCTGGCAGGTCCTCCGGGCCAGAAAGCTCTTAAAAAAAAGATGGGGACGGGTCTCCATCCGATTTCACGAGCCGCTTCGTTTGTCGTCTCTTGAAGCCGTCCAGCCTCATCCCGTTGCCGAGATGACTTCAAAGGAGTTAAATGCTTTTTGCCGTGATTTGGGATTCAGGCTCATCAACGCCATCGACCGGTCATCCAGGGTAACTCCCTATGGCTTGGTGGCCGCCGCGCTGCTGAACAGTGATCAGGAACGCATTGCCTACGATCATCTTATGGCGCAGATCGATACCTATTTAGATTATCTGATCAGTCGGGAGGTGGAACTGGTAGACCCCCTCCTGATGGACCCGTCCCACTCTGTTTCGCAGGTGCTCGATGACTATATCCAGCGCGGATACATCGATCGGATACGTGGAAACAAAAATACACCTGTAGCGGATGAAATATTTAAAATGGTGGATAACAAACGACCCAACCTGGATTTTTATAAAAACAATTGCATCATTTTTTTCGTGCCGGCCGCCATTACGGCTTTGACTATCCTCAAAAACGACGCCTTTCAATTTTCCTCAACGGACCTGCATACCCGCTATGCCGAGCTTCAAAGCCTGTTTAAATACGAGTTCGCCTACGATATCGATCAAACATCGGACTATTATGTCCGGAAATGCATCAAGGCATTTATCGATGAAGCCATTTTAATACCCCATCCCACGATGCCGGATACTTACAATCTGACATCAGCCGGCTTTCGTAAATTAAAATCTTTTTCAGGGTTTTTAAAACCCTATCTTGAATCCTACCTGATCGTACTGAATGTGCTTTCGGAAGAATCAAAAAACAATATCAAGCCCAAACGTCAGCTGAAAAGGATCATTTCCCGGGGAAACCGCATGTATCGGCAAAAAGAAGTGAGCCGCAAGGAAGCTTTAAGCCAAGTCAATTATGCCAACGCCGTGGCCTATTTTAAAACCCGGAGAATCCGGGGAGAAAAGGGTTCTGACCAGATCGATCATTATCAAAAAATGATCGGACACTATCTGGATCGGCTGTCCTGATCCTGGATGATGATTTGGATTCAAACACCATGATTCGCCAACATCAGGCATGGAAAGCCATGATCCTGGCAGCCGGATTCGGCACCCGTCTTTTACCCTACACCGAACATACCCCCAAGGCGATGTTTCCCGTCGGCGGCCAGCCGATTATCGACCGGACGATCCGATACCTCATCGACGCCGGATGCGGGGAGATCCTGATCAATACCCATCATCTTCATCACCGGATCGAGGCATTTATCGACGCCGGGAAATACCCAATTCCGGTTCAGACTCGCTATGAACCGGAGATTCTCGGCACGGGCGGAGGCATTAAAAACGCCGCCGATTTTTTCGGTCAACAACCGTTTGTGGTATTAAACAGCGACATCATCACCGATATTCCCCTGGAAAAGGTCTATGCCTTTCATTGCAGCCATGCCGAGTCCGTTACCATGGTACTTTGCGATGATCCACGGCTTAATACTGTTCAGGTAGACAACGATTTCCGCGTGCTCGGTTTCGACAAACCGGCTACGGATACCCAGCCCGAAAAATATCGCCAACTGACCTTCACCGGTATCCAGGTCCTCGATCCGGAGGTGCTGGATCAAATTCCGGATGGTGTCTTTTCAAGCAGTATCGATACCTATCGCCGAATAATTCGTAACGGCCAAATCATCCGGGCGTATCTGGCCGATAACTGTCAGTGGCAGGATGTCGGCACCCCTGAAAACTACCGTGCCGAGGTTTTCCGCACACTGGCACCCCAAGCGTTTGCGCGTGCTTTCGGTACTTCAACGGAAAACAAGCTCCAACAAAAACGCCTGGCCGGAGATGGGTCAGACCGGCGCTGGTATCGACTGACGGCCGGCCAACGAACCCTGATCATGGTCGATCACGGCATCCGTGAGGGTAATGGCCCCCTGGAAGTCGATGCATTTATCGATATTGGCCGGCACCTGCATCTGCAAAATATAGCCGTTCCGGAACTGGTCGCCTGGGACCGCTTCGCCGGGTTGGTCTTTATGGAAGACCTCGGAGATGTCAATCTTCAATCATCGGTCAGGAACGCGGCCGATCCGAACCGGATAATGGTTCTCTATCAAGCCGTAATCGAAGAATGGGCCCGACTGGCAACCAACGGGCACGAAGGATTCGATCCCGGCTGGACCTGCCAGACCCGACATTACGATCGTGAGCTGATCCTCGAAAAAGAGTGCCGTTATTTCGTGGACGCCTTTTTAAACGGCTACCTGGACATGGCTGCGGATTATACCGCCTGCCAGTCCGAATTCGAGCACCTGGCGGAACGGATAATGGTTTATGCCATCGACGGTTTAATCCATCGGGACTGTCAGTCCCGGAACATCATGGTAAAAAATAATCGCTTTTATTTTATCGATTTCCAGGGCGCCAGACCCGGTCCGGTTCAATACGACCTGGCTTCGCTATTGATCGATCCTTATGTAGCCCTTCCGAGCAAGTTGCAGGAGAGACTGCTCGATTACGGTTTCGAGCAGTTTGCCGGAACCAGTCCCATCGACCGGCAACGATTTCTCTCGGGCTATCGGTATTGCGCCCTGTCCCGCAACCTGCAAATACTGGGGGCTTTCGGATTCCTGGATCGGGTAAAAAATAAACCTTATTTTAAGGACTACATTCCAATGGCGATCCAATCGTTAAACCGGTGCCTCGATACCTTTAACAAAGACGAGTTCCCGTCATTGAAGTCAGTTACGGATTGTATTAATAGAATTTATCAACCCCAATAAGACCGAAGGAGCAACCCATGAAACCGATCAACATTATGGTCAACGGCATGCCGGGAAACATGGCCGTTAACGTAGCGACCCACGCATTAAAAGACCCCCGCTTCAACCTGATACCGGCTTCCTTGACTGGGCCGGAAATCACCGCATCGAAACATTCGCTACCGGAAATGACCTTTCGGCTCCTTCCACCCGACATGGCCGATGATGCTATTAACGGGATCATCAAAAAGAACAGCCCTTTCATCAGCATCGATTATGCCCATCCAACGGCCGTAAATACCAATGCCGAGCTCTACTGCCGTTACAACCTCCCATTCGTGATGGGCACCACCGGCGGAGACCGTGAAAAGCTGGTGCAAACGGTTGAGGGCTCAAGCATTCCGGCTGTCATCGCTCCCAACATGGCCAAACAGATCGTCGGATTCCAGGCCATGATGGCTTATGCGGCTGAAAATTTTCCCGGTCTGTTCAATGGATATTCGCTTGAAATAAAAGAAAGTCACCAGCAGGGAAAGGCCGATACCAGTGGCACGGCCAAGGCCATGGTGGATTATTTTAACGCCCTGGGGGTGCCGTTTAGCGTGACCGATATCAAGCAGGAACGAGACCCCCAAACACAAAAGACCGTTTGGGGCATACCGGATAAATATCTCAGCGGCCATGGGTGGCACACCTACACCCTTACTTCTGGTGACGGTTCGGTACGGTTCGATTTCACCCACAACGTCAATGGCCGGGATGTTTATATCGGCGGGACCCTGGATGCGGTTCTTTTTTTACAGAAAAAAATTCAGGAGGACGCCGGTGGTAAGGTGTTCAGCATGATCGATGTGTTAAAGGCAGGGGCCGAGGATTAGGGGTATCGGTTCAATCGGTTTTTATTGATAGCCTAAGGCCTGTAGGGGTGAACCTTGTGTTCACCCTTTTGCCTATCCGGCATGGGGATGAAGGGTGATCACAAGGTTCACCCCTACACGATCGTATTATTCGGTGTGACACAAAATTGAACATAACACGTTACCTTTTTCCCGCCCCCTGATTCTTGATTTCAATAATACAATACGGCTTCCGCTTTATTTACCTCGATCCGCTGGATTCCTTTGGGCAGCTCGTACCAGTCGTCGGTACTTCCCGGTTCGGTCCCGTAATAAAGGGCCACGGCGGCCAGCACCGGATCCAATACTCGGGGCGGCACTGATTCGCCGTTTAAATGCAGCGAGGACAAATCGAGCTTACCGGCACCGTCACGGGTTTGAAGTCTTCCGTCAAAATCGAAACGAAGGCCCCCCAATAGCTTGAGAATATCAATACCTCCCAGATCAAAGCGGATGTTCCCGCGAATCCGGTCCTTATCAAGAAGAATGACGTGAAGATTTTTAATAACCGGATTCTTTTCTCGACGCAGACGATAGGTAATATAGGCGTTCAACTCTTTCTGCGTAATGATGGCCTTTCGGGTTGCCTTTTGACCCGTTTTGTTCTGACGCGCTTCGATGGTTTTTAAAATATGCTGGGCTTTCAGTGCGTCCGCAGTGCCTTGGTCGATTCCACTAACCAAAACCGGCAGAAATAGAAAAATGAAAAGCGATCTAATCACTTTTTGCAATCATTTTTAGTGCTTTTTGCAATGCGGCCGGCAACCCCGATAGTCGGCTGCCCCCGGCTTGAGCCATATCCGGCCGGCCGCCGCCACTGCCCCCCACTTCGGCGGCGGCAGCTTTAATGATATCGCCGGCATGATACCGGTGGGTTAAATCCTTTGTAATCTTGACGATCAATTGCGCTTTGCCTGACGCTTCGGCGCCGAGCACCACAATGCCGGACTTGAGCTGATCGGCCAATCGGTCGGCCAGATCCCGCAAAGCTGCGGGCGAATCAACCGAGATCGTTTGGATAATGGTCTTAACCCCGTTAATGACTTGAATGTCTGTTTCGCCACCGCCACTTACTTTTTGTGCGGCCAGGCTGGCCTTGAGTTGTTCGATCTGTTTAATGCCGACCCGTTGATCAGCCAGCAGTTTTGCAACCCGTTCAGCGGCTGTTTCCGGTGTGGTTCGAAGCAGGTGGGATATTTCCGCCAGGTGATGTTCTGTTGTTTGTATATGCGCCAAGGCGGCCTGACCGGTCAACGCCTCGATCCGACGCACACCGGCGGCCACGCTCGATTCAGTGACGACCTTAAACAGGCCGATATCCCCGGTCCGCGCGGTGTGGGTCCCGCCGCACAGCTCTTTTGAAAAATCGGCCAGAGAGACAACCCGCACCCGGTCTCCATATTTTTCCTCAAACAACGCCGTGGCTCCGCTTTGAAAGGCCGTTTCGGCATCCATTTCATTGGTGTCCACGTCCGTGTTCCATCGGATTCGCTCGTTAACCTCGTTTTCGATCCGCTGAAGCGTCTCCGGAGTCACCTGGGAAGGATGGGTAAAATCGAAGCGCAGTCGATCCGACGCCACCAGTGATCCGGCCTGTTTGATGTGTTCACCCAGAACCTGGCGAAGCACGGCATGCAGAATATGCGTAGCGGTATGATTCCGGGCGATGTCTGCTCGTTTGCCAAGGTCGACGGTCAGCGTAACGGCTTGATTTTTCCCGATCGTCCCCGATTGGATGGTCCCTTTATGAATAATCAGCCCGGTGGGATCCTTGATGGTATCATCAACAACCATCTCCAGGTTCTCGCCGGTGATTTGTCCGGTATCCCCCACCTGTCCGCCGGATTCTCCATAAAACGGGGTGCGATCGACCACTACTTCCACCCGCTGGTCGGCCCCAGCGGTTTCCACTTCCTTGCCGTCAACCACCACGGTCAATACAACCCCATTATCCGTAAGCGACTGGTATCCGGTGAATTCCGGCTGAATTCCAGCGGAGGAAAGAGCCCGATACGCTTCGGCGGTTTCGGTAAAACGGCTCACCTGACGGGATCTGGATCTCTGGGCGGCCATTTCCTGGTCAAATCGGTCCATATCCAGGACCATCCCTTCGTCCCGCACCACGTCCCGGACAATATCCACGGGAAAACCATATGTATCGTAAAGCTTGAATATCAGATCCCCGGGCACTTCGCTTCCGCCTTTGGCCCGGATGTCGGCCAGCTCTTCATTCAGGAGCCGAAGCCCTTTGTCGAGCGTTTCCCCGAATCGTTTTTCCTCATTCCGGATGACGTTGGTAATAAATGCCGACGCCTGGCCCAGCTCGGGATACGAGGGTCGCATGACATCAAATACCTCCGCGGCGGTTGTGTGCAGAAATGGATCCATCAAACCGATATTGCGACCGTAGCGGATGGCTCGCCGCATGATCCGCCGCAGGACATATCCCCGGCCTTCATTGGACGGCAAAATACCGTCGCCGATCAGGAAAGCGGCTGCCCGGCTGTGATCAGCGATGACTTTCATGGCCACATCGATGTCATGGGATTGGCCGAAAGGTTTTTCAGCCAGGCTTTCGGTTTTGCGAATAATGGGCATGATGAGATCCGTATCAAAATTGGTATCCACATCCTGCATGATGGCGGCCATCCGCTCAAGCCCTAAGCCCGTGTCGATGCTCGGCTGGGGTAAGGGGGTCATCTCGCCGGCCTCGTTCCGGTTGAACTGCATAAAAACCAGGTTCCAGATCTCCAGAAAACGATCGCATTCACAGCCTAGTTTGCAGTCCGGTTGGCCGCATCCCAGTGCGCCGCCGCGGTCCAGATGGATCTCCGAACAGGGGCCGCAGGGCCCGGTATCACCCATGGCCCAGAAATTTTCCGCTTCGCCGAATCGAACAATCCGTTCGGCCGGCACACCGACGTGATTTTCCCATAATTCATGGGCTTCATCGTCATCCAGATAAATCGAGACCCAGAGCTGTTCGGCCGGCAGGCCATACCCGTTGGTCAACAGGTCCCAGGCAAACTCAACCGCTTTTTCCTTGAAATAATCGCCAAAAGAAAAATTGCCCAGCATCTCGAAAAACGTATGATGCCGGGCCGTATAACCGACATTCTCCAGATCGTTATGTTTGCCCCCGGCCCGCACGCATTTCTGGGAAGTCGTGGCCCGGTTGTAGGGTCGTTTTTCCTCGCCGAGAAACGTTCGCTTGAACTGGACCATGCCGGCGTTGGTAAAAAGCAGGGTCGGATCATCCTGGGGAACCAGGGATGAGCTTCGCACGATCTGGTGGTTATGTTTAGCGAAATAATCAAGAAATAACTGACGAACTTCGTTACCGGTCATTTGGGCCCCAATGGTTTTTTTTGTTTCCAGAAATCGTCATTATTCAATTTGGTTCCGGCTTTGCCGGGTTTTCTTCTTTTTCCTCTGCTTCAGCCATTCCGATGGCTGCTTTAACCTTTTTTTCGATCGCCTGGCATATGTCATTGTTGTCTTCTAAAAACTTTTTAGAATTGGTCCGGCCCTGTCCGATCCTTTCATTCTCATAGGAATACCATGATCCGCTTTTTTCGATGACTTCGGTCGTTACCCCCAGATCCAGCAAATCGCCCGTTCGCGATATCCCCGTGCCGTACATGATATCAAACTCGGCGTCCTTAAACGGCGGCGCCATCTTGTTCTTGACCACCCGCACCCGGGTGCGATTGCCGATCACCTCCTGGCCATCTTTTATGGCGCCGATTCGCCGAATGTCCAGCCGGATCGTCGAATAAAACTTCAAGGCATTCCCGCCGGTGGTGGTTTCGGGATTGCCAAACATGACACCGATTTTTATGCGGATCTGATTGATAAAAATAACGGTGGTCAACGTTTTACCGATGGAACCGGTCAGCTTGCGAAGCGCCTGAGACATCAACCGGGCCTGTAACCCCATGTGGGAATCGCCCATCTCTCCCTCGATCTCTGCCCTTGGTACCAGCGCCGCCACGGAATCGATTACAATCACGTCGATGGCACCGCTTCGAACCAGCATATCGGTGATTTCCAGGGCCTGCTCGCCGGTATCCGGCTGGGAGACCAGCAGCTCGTCGCAATTGACACCGAGTTTGCGGGCGTAAGCAATGTCCAGGGCATGTTCCGCGTCGATAAAAGCGACAATCCCCCCCCCCTTTTGGGCCTCGGCCACCGCGTGTAAGGCCAGGGTGGTCTTTCCGGATGATTCCGGTCCATAGACTTCGATAACCCGCCCTCGCGGCAACCCGCCGATTCCCAGGGCCTTATCCAGCGCCAGGGAGCCGGTTGAAATGACGGGTACTTTCTGGATCGGCTGACCGCCCAGTTTCATGATGGCGCCCTTGCCGAACTGACGCTCAATCTGATTCATGGCGGATTCAACCGCCCGTTGTTTATTCATGGTTTTGCCCACAATATCCCCCTTATTTAACGTTTCGGAATTTTAACCATTTTTATCATTTTTCTTTACATCTCTGCGCCTCTGCGGGAGACATTTTCTCTGGATAGGATGCAGTTGTATAATTTCGTATATATCGCACCGCCGGCCCGCAAGTCGCTTTTAAAAACATGTATCGCATCAATGGTCAACGGCGCCGATGGCACCTCTTGCAACCGATTCATGGCCGCAGCCAGTTTGCGACCCTCTATCCGTCCTTTTGCCCGACCAAGGGTCAAATGCGCCCTGAACGAACGCCGTTCAGGTTTGAACTTCAAGCCGTTGACTTTCAGCAGGGATCGATCCAGGGAAGATTTTAATTCTCTTAGAATCTTTACTTCGCCCGTTATCCCGACCCAGATTATCCGAGTACGCCTGATTCCGGGAAACACTCCCAGTCCCTGGATGGCCAACCGGATGGGGACATGGCACCGGGCCGTATCCGCGACCGCACCGGATATGCTCTTGATCATCCCGGGGTCCACATCACCCAGAAAGATCAGCGTCAGGTGAATGTTTTCCGGTTTTACCCACCGAAACTTGAATTTATCCGTCCGGAGTTCAGCCTGGATCCGGGCCAATTCCTCACGAACAGATTCCGGCAAATCGGCGGCGATAAAAATTCTGATCGTAGCGGCCATTTTCATTCACGCATCTCATGCCTGTCGGCCCGGCAACGGCATCTGGGGCTCTCCGATAATAAAGCGACCCGCTTGAATTTCAGCTTTCAAAATCCCGGCGATCTCCCGGGCCTTTACCATGCTCGACAGGGGAACCGTTTGGACTTCGCGGCCCTCGAGGGTAATGGTGCCGCTCTTTAATTCAGCGTAACTGACCTGGCCAAGTGATCGGGCGATTCCCTGGGGATAATCATGGCCATAATCCACCACCTGAGTATAAATCTCCTCGTCCGAAACCCCGACATAACCGGCTATTTTTTCATTGAGCATCGGAATGGGAATGCCCAGGCCGACCGCCAGCGAGCACCCATACCCCTGCATACTCACGCCTTTCAGCCAACGGGTATCCATTTGTTTCAAATCGCCCATGACAAACAGCGTACCTGCCGGTTTTTCGGGCACCCCCCCGTCGGTCCGGGGAACATCCGGGTTGTGCTGAGTCCCGTTCCAGGTCACATAGCCCGTGCCGCCGCCTAGAAATATACGGGTCCCCAGCCCGATGGTCAGGTAAAAAGGATCGTTCATCATGGGGCTGAGCTGTCCGGCGGAACAAAAATTGGCATTACTCGCTTTTGGTTTTAACGTCCCCATATAGGTGTAGATGGTTTTCTTCCCGAGGTTAACGGCACAATTATAGTTCTGATAGCCGTTGCGGGGGTTGCACAAAGTGGCAAATGGTAAATTCACCAACGAAACTTCTTTTTCCAGATGCCTGCCCGGATAACAATCAGTACCATAGGACGTTGCTTTTAAATGCAACGTTCGGCCGGCCACCAGATCCTCGATCACATGCCCGCCGCCGTAGTTGAACTCACCGGGGTAGACCTTGTTGAGGGGATCGTCCTCACACGGCTCGGTGGCACCGAGGTAGCAATCCACTGCAGCCACGCCCCCGTAGGCCGGCACGTTATTCAGCCATACCTTGGCTGCCTTGATACCCGGCTTAGAATGGCCGAAATTTATAAACGCGCCAGATGAACACATGGGGGCAAAGGTGCCCGTGGTCACCACATCCACCCGGCGGGCGGCTTCAACCGGGCCTTCGGTTTTGACCACATCGATAATCTCCTCCGCGGTCATGACAACCACTTCACCTTTGCGGATCTTGGCGTTGATCTCCTGGTAGGTTTTATTGATTTTGTATGACATCATCACAAAGTTTCTTAATTGATTATGGTCAAAAAAATTAGCTCCGCTGTTTCTTCATTCCATTCAATCACGCCTTGGCGTGATTGGACGTTGAATGTTCGATGTTCATCTTTATTTAATGGAACTCGGGCAGGCATCAGGCTTTGCAAGGCTACGCCCGACAAGCGCGGGCCTGCTCCTACAATGGCTCTAATCTCCCACCTCTTGATTCCTGCATCCTCCTCAAGGCATCATCGATTGGATATCCTTAATCTTTGAGGTGATGTTGTTTTTGATCCAGGATGCATCCCACCATTCCACGGGGTTGATGAAGGTATCGTGAACCAGCATACCAAAATGCAAATGATCTCCGCCGGCCATCCCTGTATTGCCGGTCAACCCGATGGATTCGTTTTTGGCCACGATTTGATCCGGCTGGACATCGATCCGGCTCAAATGGCTGTACATGCTGAACAGACCGAACCCGTGATCGATAATCACCGTCTGCCCGTAGATCCCCAGACTGTCGGTAAAAACCACTTTGCCATGATTGGCGGCCGTTACCTTGTCCCGGCTGTAGGCGGCCAGATCAATCCCCAGATGGGTCTGTTCATCGATCTTTTTTCCCTGGTATAAATAAGTTCGATGATCGGCAAATCCGGCCATCCGTTTGGAATTGGCCAGCCTTAGAAAGGTGCCCTTCCAAAGAATCGCCGGTTCCGTCCTGGACGTCATTTCTTTAATCCGGGCCGTATTTTCCTTCCTGATTCGGTTATTAACAGTAATAAATTTCGCTAAAAGCGGGTTGGCGGCCTGTTCGTCGTCGGGTACGTCGAACTCGGGCATTTTCGATTGAAGAAACCGGTCGCTGATCTGGATCTTATCCTTTTTGAAGCGCTTTTTTTTCAAATATTTCGTGAAGCCGGCCCGGGTCGTATTGCCCGCCGGGTCCACTGCCTTGATAAAAATACGGACGCCAGTATCCTGGTTGTGGTCCAGGGCAAAAAAAGCAGCCATAACCGTGTCTTTGTCCACCAGTCCGGAATAACCAGGAAAAAAATGATCTCCCACCTGAACGCCGCTCACCGGACAATCTTCGGAAAGCTCGTAAATCACCAACCCGCTGCCGCCCTGATTGACATTATGCGCCCGGGTCAGCACAGTCACCACGGGCGGCTTGAAATCGATGATCATCTTTTTTTCGATGGTGGTTTTATTGCCGTGAAACCAGCCGCGCCAGGATAAATCGCGAGTCACAACCCTTAAAACAGCTTCCCCCTCGGTCAGGCCCAATTTTTTCGGTTCGATGATTCGCTCAAAATCGACTTCGTGACGACCGCCGCCAAGGATTACTCCTCCGGCATCGATATATTCGTCAAGCAGTTCAACCTCTTTGCCCTGTCCACCCAACGTTACCCGGACCTTCTTTACTCCGCTTTTTTTATCGGTAATCTTAATTTCTAAATTTTGTGATGTACCAAGGTAAGAAGAGGTCAAATTAATGGAAACACTCGGTTTTTCTCCTTCTAAACGAATAAATAAAATAAAAAATATCGGAATCATCAAAAACAACAATAAGATGATTAAAAACCGTTTTTTCAGGCTTCTTTTGCGCGGATATGCGTACACGTTTAATCCTCGTTAATGGGTGCAATTCAATGATTTTTTAATTTCATAACCTCGGAAAATATCAGGTATCAAAGCGGTAATCAAGAGTACAAATTATTATTTTCGGGACTTGACTTTATTATCACTGAAAGATAGATTAACGGTAGGCTTATTGCAAAATGCAAAAATTGTACCGGATGAAACAATGACGACAGCTCCTGTTCAAATCGGTGATATCTGGATCGGCCATGGGCATCCGCTGGTGCTGATTGCGGGCCCGTGTGTAATTGAAAGCGATGAAATAACCTTTCAGACGGCCGAGTTCTTGCGTGACCTGACCCGTCGAATCGGGATCCCTTTTATCTTCAAGTCTTCCTACGATAAGGCCAACCGCACCTCCATCCACGCGTACCGTGGCCCCGGGATGGAAAAAGGGTTGAAAACGCTGGCCCGGATCAAGCAGAATCTGGGCGTACCGGTCCTTTCGGATGTTCATACCATTGAAGAAACGGTAACGGCGGGTGAGATATTGGATGTCATCCAGGTCCCTGCTTTTCTATGCCGGCAAACCGATTTCATCCTGGCGGCAGCCCGCCTGAATAAGCCCTTGAATATAAAAAAAGGACAGTTTCTGGCGCCATGGGATGTGACCAATATCATCGAAAAAGTGACCAGTACCGGAAACCGGCAACTGATCGTTACGGAGCGGGGCACGTCTTTCGGGTATAACAATCTTGTGGTTGATTTTCGTGCCATCAAGATTGTTCGGGACACGGGGGTCCCCGTGATTTTTGATGCCACCCATAGCGTTCAACTCCCAGGAGGAAGTGGAGACCACTCCGGCGGGCAGCGTGAATATGCGCCCCTGCTGGCCCGGGCGGCGGTGGCCGCCGGTGCCGATGGCATTTTCATGGAGGTCCATCCCGACCCCGATACCGCCCTTTGCGATGGCCCCAATTCATTGCCATTGGACGCGCTCGAATCACTGCTGGCGGAGTTGATTGCCATTCGACAGGCGATCGAAGGCAACAATGAAATTTCTTAAACCCGAGGCCGAGAATATATTAAAAAAAATTCGGTTGCTGGTGCTTGATGTGGACGGCGTGTTGACTGATGGTTATATTATTTATCATGACGACGGCCGTGAAACAAAAACGTTCGATGTTAAGGATGGGTTTGGACTTCGATTACTGCAAATCTCCGGTATTAAAGTTTGCATTGCCACGGGCCGCATGAGCGGAGCATTGCATCACCGGTGTAAAAACCTGGGAATCGAATTAATCTTTGACGGTCTGCGGCACAAGGCGGCCATTCTGGATGAACTCATTGAAAAAACGGGTATTCCGCCCGAGCATATGGCGTTTGTGGGCGATGATTTGCTCGATCTTTCGATTATGAACCGGGTGGCGCTGGCCGTGGCCGTGGCCGATGCCCAAAAAGAAATCTTACAGTCGGCCCACGCCGTTACCCGGTCAAAAGGTGGCCGGGGCGCGGTTCGCGAAGTCTGTGAGGCCATTTTAAAATCCCAGGGAAAATGGGGGGCGTTGATAGAACGGATAAAAACCGGGGATATATAGTTGATCCATGCAAGTAAAAAAGCGATCCATCTTAATCTTTCTATCCATCGGTATTATCATCGGCATTCTGGCCACAACGCTGATGCTGGCGCATCTCCGCCAACCTTCGCAAACAGCTGAACGGGCGGCGCCCCCTCCTCCTTCGGAGACCGATACCTCGATGAACCGATTATTCCAGGTATCCACCAGGGAGGGCCGAACGGAATGGAAACTGGAGGCCGCTTCCGCCGAAATGGACAAAACGAAAAAAATAGCGCAATTAAAAGATGTCTCCATCGTATTTTATCCAAAATCCGGTGGTGAAGTGTCGTTAACCGCCGAGCGGGGCGTTATTCATACCGTCTCAAAAGACATTGAGGTATCGGGCAATGTTGTGGTAGTTAACCGAAACTACAAAATGGTAACGGAAAAGCTCAAATATAAGGACAGCAACCGGACGTTGACATCGTCCACGCCGTTGGCTATCTCAGACAACTCATCGAGCTTGATGGCAGATCATATGGTGTATTATTTAGCTAAAAATAAATCCGTCTTTAAAGGCAACGTCATGGGATTTTTCAGTGATAAAACAAATCTTTAAATTATGGCAGCCCTGCGGGGTGATGTTAACGGTTGCCTGCTTGACCATCGGGTTGGCATCAGCCCCGGTGATTAATGCCGATGAACAACCATTATATCGAGACATTCAGTCCGATGACAATAAAATCCATATTAAATCGGACATGCTGGTCGCCAGCAGTGATAAAAACCTGGCCGAGTTCAAAGGCCATGTGCGGGTGACCCGCGGAAACATGGTGATCACATGCGAACGATTAAAACTGTTCTATAAACGGGGTGCGATGGCTGAGAGCAGTTCAAATCCGGGCGGCAATTCCATTGAGCGGATTGTGGCGAAGGAAAACGTAAAGATAAGAATGGACGACCGTCTCGCGTTTGCCGATCACGCTGAATACATGTTATCCAGCGGGGATATCATCCTGACAGGCGATCCGGTTAAAGTATCCAGTGGCAATACATTTATTACCGGGTACAAGATCACTCTGTCGCCCGATGGCCGGATTAACGTACAGCCGTCCCCGGGCAAGCAGGTGGAAGCCGTGCTGTATCCCGATAATAAAACGCCCAAACCATAGAAAAAGATCTCAGGACCGTTAACACTTGCATCAGCTTATTCTAAAGGGTTTAAATAAGAGCTACGGTAGCAAACGGATTGTAAACTCCGTTGACATGACCATTCAGAGCGGGCAGATAGTGGGTCTTTTGGGCCCCAACGGTGCCGGCAAAACCACGACGTTTTATATGAGCATCGGCATGATACGCCCTGATGAGGGATATATCTTTTTTGATGAGACCGATATTACCGGTGACCCCATGTACCAAAGGGCCAGAAGAGGGGTTGGCTATCTACCGCAGGAAACATCCATATTTCGGAAATTAACGGTCAGACAAAATCTTCTGGCCATTCTGGAAACATTACCGCTCGACAGGAACGAACAAAAAAAGCGGGCGGATAAACTGCTGGACGAACTGGGTATCGGGCATCTCGTTGATCAGAAAGCCGCGGTCCTGTCCGGTGGAGAAAAAAGGCGTCTTGAAATTGCGCGGGCGCTGGTGACCAACCCTGCTTTTATGTTACTGGATGAACCGTTTGCAGGGATTGATCCGCTGGCGGTGATCGATATTAAAAGCATTATCGAGCATCTGAAAGACCGCGGCATCGGCACTTTGATTTCAGACCATAATGTCAGGGAAACCTTGACGGTTTGTGATAAGGCCTACATATTAAATGAGGG
>JAOZUU010000196.1:0-1494 GCA_029938515.1 Desulfobacterales bacterium
CTGAATTCTTAATCGAAACATAATAGGAGGTAGCTATGATTGTAAACAGCAACGCTATGGAATGGCAAGAAGCCGGAGAGGGTTATCCAGCGGGGACAAAAATGAAACTTCTGCATGACAGTGACAATGGACGTACCGCCATCCTGCAGATTCCCAAAGGTTTTAAAATGGAAGGCCATTCACACATTAAGGATGAACAGCATTTTGTTTTAAAAGGTCAGTATGAAATTGGCGAAATAGCCTATAAACAGGGAACTTATCATTATATTCATCACAAAGTGACCCATGGGCCTTTTACATCGAAGACCGGCGCCGAGATCCTGGTCGTCTGGTATTAGTATCCTGTCATGCGCCAACTGACGGACCTTGCTTGACTTTTTCCCTTTCTGCGGCGTTACGACTTTAGTTACATAGAAAGACGATGCGCCTTCAGTCGTGCCTTGCAGAAATGAGATTAGGAGAAAATGAGAACCTATCTCGACTGCTTTCCATGTTTTTTAAATCAGGCACTGCGTGCGGCAAGAATCGCAACAGATGATGAGAAAAAGATAAAAAGGGTATTGGATGAAGTGGGAATGATGTTGAGGGACATCCCTCTTGACAGCACTCCTCCCGAGAGCGGCAGATTGATCTATCACAAGGTCAGTGAGATCACGGGAGATTTGGACCCCTACAGGGAAATCAAAAAAGAAAGCACTCAAAAGGCGCTTTCATTCTATCCCTATTTAAAAAGCCGGGTAGAGAAATCAAGTGATAGACTTCTGACGGCAATACGGATTGCGATTGCCGGAAACGTCATCGATTTCGGCGCTTATGGGAACTTTGATCTGAGCCGGGAAGTGGACGAAGTCCTTGAAAAGGATTTTGCGGTATTCAATTATAATAAGTTTAAGCACGGCTTGGATAAGGTCCGTGAGATATTATATATTGGCGATAATGCGGGGGAATGCGTTTTTGACAAAATTTTAATAGAGGAAATAAAAAAACCGGTGACCTATGTCGTCAGGGATGCGCCTATTATTAATGACGCCACTTATGAGGATGCGATTCAGGCCGGTATTGACAACGTCGCAACCATCGTATCCTCCGGTACGGATGCGCCTGGAGCTATTCTGGAAAGATGCAGCACTGAATTTAAAAAATTATATTTAAATTCAAACTTCATCATCAGCAAAGGGCAGGGAAACTATGAGGCCCTTTCCAATGAGCGCAGGCCGATTTTTTTTCTGTTAAAGGTCAAATGCAGGGTCATTGCCAATAATCTTGGTGTTCGTGTCGGTGATATTATATTGAAGGGAAATGGTGAGGAATAAATGTGTAGTGTGCCGCAGTGATTATAGATGATTTAAACTCGATATTGAACTTTGATGTTGCGGTGAAGGATATACGCATGGGCGTTTTCCATACCGGCGTCATAACGCGAAACTGCGGGCTGGCGGCGACCTTGCCGCGGGATGCCCTCCGCCAGGAGCCACCGATGGTAAAGGCGCCCGG
>JAOZUU010000196.1:1594-5743 GCA_029938515.1 Desulfobacterales bacterium
GCCAGGGAGCCAATTTCAGGCAAATCAGGGGTGTTAAGCGGCTCACCATGATAAAGTGAAACCCCAAATGAGCGTAAACAAAATGAGCTACCTTCAGGAAATACGAAAGGAGATTGGATCGCGCAGGGTTTTTGTCCCGGGGGTTCGGGCCATTATTGTTAACGATACAGGAGATATCCTCCTTCAGCATCGGAGGGATAACGTCTTGTGGGGGCTACCCGGCGGCTCTGTCGAGATCGATGAGACTGCAATGGAAGCGTTAAAACGGGAAGTGAGAGAAGAGACCGCTTTGAAAGTGATTGAAGCCGAACCGATGGCCCTCTATTGTGGTCCCCGCCAAAAATTTTCCTATCCAAACGGAGACCAGGTGCAGTGTTTTGCCGTTGCCTTTATCGTCCGCAAATGGGAAGGCCGTCCCCATGCGGATGGCCTGGAAGGCTCCATGGTACGGTTTTTTTCGATTTCAGAACTGCCTGAATCGCTTGTGCCGGTTCACCAGCAAACACTTGAGGACTATGTCCGCTATGATGGTAAATTCCTTTTGTCGGGATAATGTATTCTTACCGCGACCTTAACCGGTAGACCATGAATATTACTAAAAAAGCTGTGTTCATATACTCGCAGGCGTTTGAAAAGTACAGTTACCCGGCGGATTCCATGTTTGACACGCAAAGAACGGTAAAAACCCACGAACTTTTAATGTCTTTGGGCCTGCTGAACGGTGACTGTGGGACGGAATCAGTTCCTGTACCGGCAACAATAACGGAGTTGAAAAAATTTCACTCGGCAAGATACCTGGATGCATTGCAACAGGCAGCCGCCGGGAAACTGACGCAAGAAAGCCGCAGCATGGGGTTAGGCACGCCTGATTGCCCGGAGTTTCAAGACATGTTCAACTATGCCTGTTGGGCTTGTGGGGCTACATTGACCGGGGCTGATCTGATACTGTCCGGCGAAACGGATATTGCATTCAATCCATCCGGAGGGTTTCACCATGCGGGGGCCGAAAAGGCTTCGGGATTCTGCTACCTCAACGATCTGGTGCTGGCGTGTATGCGTTTTATTGATAACGGCAGAAAGGTGCTGTATCTGGACATTGATGCACACCACGGAGACGGCGTTCAGGAAGCCTTTTATTCAACTGATAAGGCCATGACAATTTCGCTTCACGAAAGTGGGAAAACCCTGTGGCCCTGGACGGGGTTTGAAGACGAAACCGGCAATGGATTAGGAAAAGGCTTTAATATCAATGTTCCCTTACCTCTTGGGATTTGCGATGACGCTTATCTTGAGGCGTTTAATAAAATCGTCATTCCTTTGGCTAACGCCTATTGCCCGGATGTTTTTGTGCTACAGGTGGGAATGGATGCCCTGGCCGGTGATGCCTTGGCGCACCTGGAACTGACGAACAATGCGCACGCTGAAATTATCGAGCGTCTCTTGGGCTTCAACAGACCCATCCTCGCCACCGGCGGCGGCGGATATCATGTCGAGAATACGGTCAGAGGATGGGCACTTGCCTGGAAAATCATGTGCGGTCAAGGCGATGAAAGTGATCTTGCCCTGGGTATGGGTGGGGTCATGCTTCAGAGCACGGAATGGTCGGGTGGGCTCAGAGATCGTGTTTTGTCGAAAAATGAGCAGCATTGCGAAGCGGTGGAAAGTGCTGTCCAGACAACAATCAGAACATTGACCGGCAACGTGTTTAAATATCACGGCTTATGAAAAAGACCGATTGTAAATTCAGTCAGCAGCCGGGAGTCGAGTGCATTATTAACTCGCTTGGCTCCGACGAAAAGATTGCTCAGCGGCTGGCCCAGATGGGTGTTTTGCCTGGGGCCAGACTGCATATCGTACGGTTGGCGCCTCTTGGCACGACGATAGAAGTCTCTGTAGACGGAGGGCAATGCTTTGCCATGAGAAATGATGAGCTCACTACCCTGGATTGTGAGATTGTGGCAACTCCGCTGACAGCCGTCGATGGGCCGCCCCACATGACCTATCGTATTCGCCGGCTCGCCGGCGGCAGAAGGTTTCGTCAGCGCATGGCGGCACACGGCATTGAGCCGGGTCGCTTCATCAAAATTCTCGATCAAACCGGGCCCCCGATACGCGTTCAGTGCCTTGATCAGGAAGAAATCGTGAAACTGGGCAGGGGCGAAGCGGAAAAAATAATTGTTAAGGTAACCGGTGGCTGAACATTTAGAAGAAATTTTCGTTGCCTTGAGTTCCATCCCCAACACGGGTAAAACGACCCTGTTTAATCGCCTGACCGGCTCCAGCCAAACCACCGGCAACTGGCCCGGCGTATCCGTGGAGAAAAAAGTCGGCTACTTCCCCCTGGGGGAGTACAAAATCAGCCTGGTTGATTTGCCTGGCGCTTATGCCTTATCACCCGTCACCGAAGAAGAAAAGGTGGTACGGGTCTATTTCCTCAAGACTCCGCCTGCCGTTGTGCTAAATATTATCGACGCCCGCAATCTCTACCGCTGCCTGGGACAAACCCTGCAAATGAGCATGAGCGGGCTGCCCATGGTTGTGGCTGTCAATATGATGGATGAGAACAGCCAATTGGATATCCCGCGTCTATCCACCCACCTGGGCGTACCCGTCGTCCCTATTTCCGCCCGATCCGGCCGGGGGATACCCGAGTTGCAGCAGGCCCTTTACCGGGTGATAAAAGAACCGGAGCGTACCCACATTCCGCATATTTCCTGTCCGCCGATCCTGGAAGCGGTCAGCAGGGCGGTGTCGGAAAAAATTATTCCCGGCGGGCCGTTGGCAAAAATGAATACGAATTTTCTAGCAATGCGGTTGCTGGAAGAAAAAACACTCCCCCGATCCATCCGAAACACCGGTCTGGAAAACTACATTAAAAAATGGCGACGCCAGGTTGAAAAGTCCACGGGAGAGCCGATTGCCATAACCTGTGCCAAGTGCCGATTTAATGCCGCCCGCGGCCTGATGCTTGAGGCCACTCACCAAAAGCCGCCCCCGCCCGATGAGAACAGTCAACGTATCGATCGTGTTCTACTCCACCGCTGGTTCGGTTTACCGTTGTTTCTGCTGATCATGTTCTTGCTGTTTCAGGCCATCTATGGCCTGGGGGCACCGCTGCAAAATTTTATTGGCCAGGGCTTTGATGCGGCTGAGGCATGGTTGCGGGTTCAGCCGCTCATCAGCCGCCAATCAGACTGGCTGCAGAGCTTTCTTTTCGATGGCCTCTGGCAGGGACTGGGGGTGGTGACCGCTTTCCTTCCTATTATTGCTCTGTTTTTTATTTGCATGTCTCTTGTTGAAGCCAGCGGATATATGGCCCGCGCGGCCTTTTTGATGGACAACCTGATGCACCGACTGGGCCTCGACGGCAAGGCTTTTATCAATCTGCTTCTCGGTTTTGGCTGCAATGTGCCGGCGATTATGGGAACCCGCATCCTCTCAAGTCGTCATCATCGGGTAATCACCATGCTATTGATCCCGTTCAGCCTTTGTACCGCCCGCCTCCAGGTGTTTGTGTTCCTAACAACCATTCTGTTTTCAGCGGCTGTTGCACCGTGGATCTTATTTGCGTTTTATCTGGGCAGTTTCATCGCAATCATTGTGATCGGGCTGTTTTTGAAAGCATTTCGCATGGCTGGAAAGTCCGAACCCTTTATCATGGAGGTCCCACCCTACCGGTTGCCGACATTAAGCAGCGTGGGTTTGCGAACCTGGCAGCAGTTGAAGGATTTTCTATGCCAGGCGGCACCGCTTATCGTGGCCGGTGTCATCGTGGTGTGGTTCCTGACTCATTTTCCGACGGATGTACCGGCTGCCGGTGCCGAAAGTTGGGCGGGCAAACTGGGGCAATTTTTCTCGCCGCTGTTCCATCCGCTTGGTATCCATTGGCAGGAAATCGTTGCCCTCCTATTTGGCTTCATTGCCAAAGAAATTGTCGTCGGTGCGATGGCCGTCATCTATGGTGGTGTCGATCTTTCCCACCAGATCATCCAGCACATCTCCCCGCTGCAGGGGTTAAGTTTCATGGTGTTCACCTTGCTTTACACGCCGTGCGTGGCAACCATTGCTGCAATCAGGGCTGAATCCGGGTCATGGAAGATCACCCTGTTTTCCTTTTTTCTGGGACTGGCGGTCGCTTGGGGGGCCTCC
>JAOZUU010000197.1 GCA_029938515.1 Desulfobacterales bacterium
GATGATGGCAATTCTATTATTAGTGTAGACTCCAAGAAGAAAGAAATGGTAGGCGCAAATATTATGTAACAGGCAATCTGTTATGGATCAATGCTATTGGTTTAGTGGAAAGGCCTCCTTCAAAGCATCCATGACAAGATCAACCGCAGGTTCATTCCATCTCTCCGGATGCGCCTTTAAATATATCATAACAATCTTGTTAATTTGGCCTCTTGTAATATTTTCTTCGCCTCTGTAAATATGGTCCGTAGCATCATAAACACCAACATTAAAGCCCATGTACAATCCGCATTCAAAAACACTATATTCTGTTGAATAATTTCTTTTCTCACATTCCTTCATATATTTAACGAGATCACTCCCTCTACAAAAAAAAGCATAGGCAGATGGCACTATAAACAAAGTGACCAAAATAATACATACCAACGAAAGCATTCTGATTTTCATTTATGATCTCCTTATCCAAATAAAAAAGCCGAGCAACCATTTTTGCTGGCAACTCGGCTTTGAATTAAGATAGCTTGCATTTGGCCCATCCTTTATTATGGATAGATTAATAAGTTATCTCAAATATTCAATTTTATGTCAATGATTGATTGATTTTTGCAATGGGAAACGGTTTTACCGTGTATTTTACGCCTAAGGATCGTTCGAAATATCCGGTGCTATAACCACAAGTATGGATTTGTGATTTTAACGCTGGGAAACACGCTCAGACGGTCTGAAAACTGCCTGAACGTGTTGATTGTGGGGCTATCCGGTGGATGATTGTTTTATCAATAGCAACTGGATACTATCTAGATTGATCAATATCTGACCCTTCCACGTCCGTGCCTATAAAGACCGTAGGATCTTTTCCCTCACTTGTTGATGTTTCAACAAGTGCAGAGTTGACATATATATTTGCGGTTAGAGTTCCTGTTTGGCCACCGTGATGAGAGGCAGTAATGCTAATATAAGTATCCTCAGATACATTAAAATTTTGGGATTGCCAAGGTAAATCAACGTTTTCCAGTTCGGTATCTTCTCCCTCTGTGTTAATATATCGAATATCAACCGGAGAGACAGAACCCCTAATTTCATAATGAACCGTTTCGGTTTTATCACTATACGACTCATCACATCCGATAAAAATGAAAATGCCAATACTGATTAGCGCAAACCATTTGATCCAAATTCGTTTCATATCCGTCCCTCTTTCCAAATAAAAAAGCCGAATCACCCTTTAAATGGCAACTCGGCTCTAATTTAAGATCGTTTACATTTGGCCCATCCTTTATAATGGATAGATTAGGAAACTATCTCATATCTGTGTTTAAATGTCCATATTTTTTATCCGGTGGCTGATCTTTTTGGTCGATTGTGTTGGAGTGGCCAGGTCGTTCCGATCAATTTAAATGGTATGATTGAATTATAACCAATTTTCTCGATGTCTGGAAACTGTGGATAACGGCTATAATCCCACAATTTGACGATATGCGATAACAAATTGATTTTTAATACAAATCTAATAGATAGAGTCAGGGTGAAGCTGTCTTTGATATTACCCTGATGATTTCTGAGGTGGCCCGCCAGAAAGGTAAAGTATCATTCATCCTAAAAACCGGTGATAAGTCTGACGAACATAAAATAAATTATCTCACATAAAGAAGTCACTTACCGAATCTGCTGACAACCATTTGATTATTATCGTTTTTTGCCCAATTATCAGTCAATTGATGCATCAAGAAATTAACGATCGCAAATTCAATCAGTTTTTGACTCTATTTTTTTAGAGGATCTTGAGATGCAGTTGACAAGGTTGAATAAACTAAATACTGAGAACGGGGACTATTTATCATAATTCAAGATGGCAACAGGCAGCTTAGGCAGGAGTTATCCAATGAAAAGAGTCCGCAACCCTGAAGAAGTAGTCAACGCGAAAATTATCAAACCCGGCAGCCGCATATATGCGTCGGGCAATGCCGGCACCCCGCAGCGGCTGCTGGCCGTACTGGCAGCTGACGAAAATATTCAAGATGTGGAGCTGATGGGCGTGCTGCTGCTGGGCGACATTGACGCCCTGTTTTCCAAAACCGCCTGCCGGCGAATCACCCACCGTGTCATTTTCAACGGGCCTGCCTCGAGGAAAGCCGTCAACAAGGGTCGTGCCAAATACCAGCTACTGCACCTGTCGGATATCCCTCGGCAACTACGACGCTACTTGAAGCCCGATGTGGCCATGATCACCGTCAGCGGTCCGGACAACGGCGGCAACTACAGCCTGGGCACCACGGTGGAGGCGGTACCGGCGGCGGTGGAAACGGTTAAGCAAAACGGGGGAGTGGTGATTGCCGAACGCAACGGCCGCATGCCGTTTGTGTTGGGAGGAACCATACCTGGCGAGATGATCGATTATCTGGTCGATACCAACTATCGGTTGCCTATCAGCCCTGTCAAGCCGCCCGACGAGGCGGCCCGACGCATCGGCCAGATCATCGCCCAAAACTTCATAAAAGACGGCACGACCCTGCAGTACGGTATCGGCCAGGTGCCAGAGGCGGTCACCGACGCGATGCTGGTCAAAGGGGTCAGGGATCTGGGCATCCACACCGAGCTGTTTGCCGATGCTATGCAGCGCCTGGTGGAGGCAGGTGTTGTCACCAACCGTCACACCTTTATCCACGTCAACTGTTCCATGTCCTCGATCTTCCTGTCCAGCGACCAGGAAGGCTACGACTGGCTCGACTATAACTCTTCGGTGCAAAGCCGCCCCTGCGACTACACCAACAGCGTCCTGAACATCGCCCGGGAACCCAACATGGTAGCCATCAACGGCGCCATCGGGGTAGACCTGCACGGCAATATCTGGGCAGACTCGCTGCAGGCCCGCCGGATCTACAGCGGAGTGGGCGGCCAGTCAGACTTTCTGCGCGGCGCGGCCCTTTCACGCGGCGGCGTGCCGATCATCGCCCTGAAATCCACCACGGAAAAGGGCACCAGTAAGATTGTCGAAAAATGTCCCGAGGGGATCACCACCACGGCGATTGCCCCCGACCAGGTGGTGATTATCACCGAACATGGCGCCTTCGATCCGCGGGGTCTGAGCTTTTCCGAACGAGTCATAGCCATCGCTCACCTGGCAGAACCGCAAAACCGCGAACTGCTGATCAAGCGGATCTACGACAGTCCCGAGTATCACCACCCGGCGCAAGCGCTGAAAGATGGTGTGCCGAAAGGAATAATACCTTATCAAGCGGCCTAAAAGTCGACATTGAAATCAGCACGTTTAAAGATTACCATGGATTCCGCATCACTCGTTGGATCCACGTTGCATCATCAGCGCCGCCATGACCCGTAATAACGCGATACCATCCGTTTGCGTTCACGTAATTGAGTGTGAAAGCACCGGATATGCGGCTGCCTAAATCCTCTCTTTCCATCGGAGGAGAAAACGTGTCTGCCCTTTTCAAAGCATATGGCCCCATGACACTCTCTCCTGTGGAAACATACTCGTAAACAATGCTGTTTTGCCAGTGCCCGACACCTGCCACCCACCGTTCATCGACCTTGGTAATTGACACAACTGTCGACTTGTTATTGGGCAACCCCTGAACTTCTCCAAGGTACTGCATCGTTTGTAGACGCTCTAAGTCTCCCCGCCATATTTCAACTGGACCCTGATTATCGTAGCCATAGTTCGTTGTGTGTAGCTGTACGCATCCGATTAACACGCGATCTTTGGGAGTGTTTGGCCCATTTTGGACAAAAAACCAATTGACGCCAGATGCATGGAGTTGAGATTGCAAGGTGTTATTGGACTTCCAACCGGTATTCAAATTCCACACGCGGGCATTTTGAGAACCCTCATACATCGATCCCTTATCTGAAATCAGCCCGTATACCGTATTGCCAAGTGCAAGCAACCCGTATGCCTTCCCCCGAGTACCCATCACAAAACGCCAGTTCGAAGGTACCATCGGATTTTTACCTAAAGGAAGTTTAAAAATGGCCGTTTCGTATTTATGCAGTCCAACAAAACCATCGCCTGTTGCCATCCATACAGTTCCATTGGCGGCAACGGTGGTCACCCCGTTATCATGGCCGTCCAGCAATTTCACCGGATTATAAGTGGGAATAAATTTATCGATCGGTGTTGTTGAGGCTATGCATTTAACTCGCCCCTCATTTTTTCCATTTTTTACATAATGTTCATAGGGGCGGCTCCAGAACCAGCCGTCTTTTTTTACGTCTTTATATTTATTCAAGTACCATTCATGGCAAAATTGGACCCCTGATGGTACCGTATAATCGTTTGGCCATCCCGGTGTCCCGCCCCGAAGCGGGCTGGATGATCCGGCTAAGATTGCAGGCAAATATAAAAGGATATCATCATCGTCGGCGTAAACAGCTTTACCGGGGCAGATCAATACAAGTGACAAAAAAAATATAATCCAAAAATTACGCTTGCATATCGTCAATATTCCGTCTTTTGAATGGTAAATAATGGCAATCCATAGAATCACACTGAATGTATAACTTCGCAATCGTTATTTCCTCTTCATGTTCAGTGTCTGGTTTCCGGTATCAATGTTTGCTGTTGCATTAAAGCGCTCATCAAACAGGCAAACACACGTCCCGTTAATGTTGTCTTTCACAGCATATGAACCGATTCCATAAGCAATGTTGGGCTGACTGGCGGCGGCCAGCGAGGTAAAGGGGACAAGGGGCTGTTTTGGTCAGCGGAATAACCACCACCTTGTTCTGAGCCAACGCGGATGCTGTCGAAAACAGCGCCAACGATAAAATATACACAAATAACATCCAGTTTACAAATGTTCATTTTGGACCCGTATTAATCATGGCCCGGTCAGTTTTTCTCCATACGGATGTTCCGGTTGATTTTTTCCGAGGCGATGACAAAGCTGTAAGCTTGGAAAACAAAACCAATCGTACACCTTCCCTTTCGTCCTTAAGATGACGCGTTGAGGGGAGATGAAAAACCTGGAGATGGACAGTAACGAAAAACGGGGTCAGCATCGCAACGAAAACACCCTCGGGTTTAACCATCAGCAGCTTCGTTTACTTCTATGTCTAAAAATCCGGAGGCGGTAATCGCCTCCCGGATTATTTTTTTGCACCATCATTAAGCGGTAACAACGGGCGCCGCGGCAGGCCGCCATATAATCCCGCCACGTCCAGAGTGTATTTCATTCCCGCCACACCGAAGCGGCCCGACACCGCGTTATTCAGTCGACTGAGCTTAAAATGCAGCTGGCGTGCACCCTTTGAGTCGCCAGCCTCAAATTTTTCAACTGATCAATCGACAGGGCTTCATCGATAAACGGCGTTGTAATCGGTGCAAAAACTCCGGATAGTTCCATTTTCATTGCTGATTCTCCATAAATCAAACGGCAAGGGGATATGAGTATTACAAGGATTGATCCGCCGGGATGACCATAAGACGCGGAATACGTACATGATTCGGCTGTTCAAGCATAAAACGGACCGATCGGGCGATATCTTCCGGTTTAAGCGGCCTGGGGATGTCCAAAAGCTTTGCCGGTGGATCTTTCCACTCCCTGTGTAATTCTGTTTCAACCTAACCTGCCTCGATGCAGGCAACGCATATATCGGTTTTTGCCAGCTCCATGCGTAAAGCCTCCGCTAGCGCATCGATGGCATGCTTCGTCCCGGAGTAAGCGCCCAGCGTGGGACGGACCAATGTTATATTTGCAAATCAGCTGTTTCTTC
>JAOZUU010000198.1 GCA_029938515.1 Desulfobacterales bacterium
TGGTGGCCCCGGTCGGCCAGTCGCCGATGGGATAAAACCACGGCCACGGCCCCCGAACCGCCGGTCAGGGTGGCCAGGGATTTTTTAAATACCGTCATGTCCCGGGTTTTTAACAAACGGTCAATGGTTTGTTCCACGATCTGACGGGCGGATTCGCAGGAAACCACCATGCCTGCGCGTACCTGTCCGAGTTCGATTGCATTGGCCAACTGGATCATGCCGTTTAACACCCCCAGGCAGGCGTTGGACACGTCGTAGATTTCAGTTTGCGGCCCGATGCCGAGCCCGTCGGCCACTGCACAGGCCGTGGCCGGTTCCAGGTGATCCCGGCAGACACCGCCGTAGATCAACATCCCGATATCTTGCGGCTTGACGCTCGAAGCTGCCAGGGCTTTGCGACCGGCCATGATTGCACCGGTGCTCATGCGGAACCCCCGATCCCAGAAGCGGCGTTCCCTGATACCCGTGATGGCTTCCAGCTGCCCTTTGTTGAGCCGCAGCGCCTGATATACCGGCTCCAGACGTTTTTCCAGATCGTCCGATGTGATCACGTTGGGGGGCAGTTCATATCCGAGCGCATCGATAAATACGTTTTCATATTTCATGGCTGTGATCCTGATGATTGCGGTATCAGTCGGATACCGAATTGTTTCATTTCGTAAATATAGCGGCCGTCGACGCTTAAAAATCCGTCGGCGGTAATGGATAAAACAGGATCGTTTTCAATCCGTGTGATAACCGCCTCCACGGTGACCATCTGGTTCGACGGCAAAATCTGGCCCCGGTAAATCCACTGGTGTTGAAGGGGTTGGGACAGAGAGAAATAATGGCCCTTAATTTTGTCTTTCCAGGTAGTTATAGTATAAAACTTCAAGATTTGAATGAACGATTCCAGTCCCAATGACCCGGGGCACACCGGGTCCTGGTAAAAATGGGCTTTGAAAAACCAATCATCGGGATCAACGAATTTAACGGCACGGATATACCCCAATCCGTGGGGGCCGCCATCGGGAATGAAAACGTCGACCCTGTCGATCATTCGAAGGGCCGAAGCTGGCATTTGTAATCCGGAAATATCCGGGCGACAGCCGGGATCAATATCCGGGCGACAGCAGGGATCGGTTTCCATCGGCAACAGGGGCGGGATATCGGAAAATCGATGGGGTTCGGAAAAAACGGAATCGGCCGGGTCAGGTTGAAATATCCGCTGGGCGGCATCCTGAATCCCCTCCTGTCGGGCCAGGGCGGTATCGGTAAAAAAACCGAAATAGGTGTCCCCCCGGTAAACCACATCCGCATCCCGGCGGATCTCAAAATCGAACGTTTCGATGATCATGTCCGCCGCTTTGGATATTTGTGTCAGGCGCACACGGGTGCCCAGACAATGATGGCCTACCAGGAGATCCTGGGCGATGATGCCCCGGCCACCGAGATTTCTGAATCGCAGATCGTGATCGCTTGACAACGCTGACCCCATGTAAGCAGCCAGCCAGCCACAAGGTTGCAGGGCAATTTCCAGATAAACCGCGTATGGCATCATGCCTGATCGGTCGGCTTCAAAATACCAATTCTCGGGTGAGGTGTGGAATTGAGCCTCGACCCAGCCATCCGGTTTTAAGATCCATGGCTCCGGGTCGCACCGGGTGATGTTTTCAACGAATAAATAGGGCGGTGCGGGCAGGCGGGCGATGAATCGATCGGTGTCAAACGGTTTGTATTGTTCGCCAAACGCTCGGGACGGTTTTCCCCGGGTAAAAGTAAGGAGTTTGTCATGATCAAAGACGATTTGCCGACCTTTTTCGGTTACGGGTGGACTATTTTTACCGGGCGTACGAGTTGCCCAGAATGCCTGAAGATCGGACAAGGTGACACCGGTCATTTTCATGGATATATTTTCAAACCGGACGATCCGGCGATCATCGGCAAAGATATGGGCATCACCGATAACAAACGGTTCCGGATGGTAACCTACCTTGGTGATCTCCACTTCATAAACAACTTGACGCGTTGCGGGCGTAACCGGGCCGCGGCATTTCAGTTTACTCTGAACACCGAGAACCGGTTCGTAGCGAGCATTCGGCTGATCACAAATCCAGCCCATACGCTGGAGAAAAACCCGCAATGTATGCGCACAGCATTCGTACATCAGTGTGCCGGGCATCACCATGTCATCCACAAAATGACAGGTCAAAAACCAGTCATCCGGGTGAATGTCCGCCTCAGCTCGAATTAGCCCCATCCGGTAGCGGCCCCCTTCAGGATCCAGGTGTTGTACCCGGTGAATCAGCCGCATGGGACCACCGGGCAGCGTCAGGTGGTCGGGGATATTGACTCCGCGAAATGATTCGCCGAAACAGGCGGCAGGATTTCCCTGCCGGAGGGATTCCAGATTTTGGTCGGAATAGGTTTCAACACCCGCCGGAACCAGGGGTTCCCATTGGCCTCGGTCCTGATCAGAGACGGGGGGCGCCGCGTCCGAGGTCTGAATAATACCACCGGAATCTTCCACCTCTTCCAGGGTGAAAAACCCGGCACAACCGTCGATCATGGTAATCAGAGGCCGGCCATTGATTGATCCGTCAAAATGGAAGAAAAAAAGATAGGTGTCACCCTGACGGACAAATTTTTTAATCCTGATATCGTAACGGATCACCTCGCCGGGACGGGGCAATTCCCGGTGGAATTGCACCGTGGCGTCAAGCAGGCGATAGGTTCTTTTACCCTTAACTTTCAAATCGATGCCGAGATAAGCACTTAAGAACAAATCCGCCTGACCGGCTTCCACTGTGATGCACACCGGTACCCGGCCGCCATCCAGATACCAGGCATCGGCCTGCACATCGTGTTCGGTCACAATCCGCCCTGAACCCAGGCCCCCTTTTTGGCCGGTGATCGTGATGATCCGGTCTACCAGCATCAACGGTTCATCGGGTAATCGGACCCGGGCCGGATAGGAATCAACTTCCGCAAAGGCCGGTCCGAGTACTTTAGCGACGGAGCCGGTGGCGAATTCCATGCACATCTCGCGGGAAAATGCCGGTGGGCCGGCCTGTCCCGCCGCTGTCAGGCAGGATTTGGCGAGCTTATGGCACGGTTCTTCCATAGACGCGGGGTTTTTGTATGCCTCTGGATATCGGTCTATTATTTCATTTTGTAAAGCCAGGGTTTTGCCAAAAACCCGAGTCAGGTCGGCAGAGAATTCGAGAAAACGCTGATGTGCTTTTTCAGTGGAAACGGTGTTTTGGGTCACTTGGCGAATAATGGTGATCTCAGGTGGAATATCGGCCAAGCCCGGATCAGTGATTGGAAGCACATTTTTACCCGGTTTTGAAGAAACCGATGATTTTACCGGAGGTAGCGGTGGTGACTTTGGCAACCCGCCCATAGTGATAATTATCGGGTCGGATGCCTCGTCTGTGTCGTTGGCTGTCTGATCGATTGGCGGGCTGGTGGGGTAAGGCATGGATGAAGGACAATCTCGCCGGCTGACTGGTGGGATTTTACTTGATTCGGAATGGCCTTCCAGTACCACGCAGGCACAGTCACCATCCGGTGTTATCGTTGTCACACCGGCGCGGCGCGGGTGTGTTCGGGACGGTGAATGCCAGGGGATCTTTTGGGGGAGTAGATCAAACGAATGATTTGTCCGTATGTCCGCGTCGATATCCAAGGGTGCGGGCCAGGGGGGTAATTGTCGCCGATAAACGCATGAGGCCGTCTTTATCAGGGAAGCCATGGCGGCACCGGCGCCGGTATGACCGATAATCGGTTTGGTAGAACCAAGAATTGTCGGTGAACCGGTAGGGTCGGATGAAAACAGGTCCATCAGGGCCCTTTTTTCGATGCCATCTTCGTACTGATCCCCACTTCCATGAACTTCCAGAAATCCCATGTCGGATGAACGCCAGTGAGCCTCCTTTAAAGCCGTTTTTACGGCTCGGCCATAAGCGGATTTCATGGAAGAGGCATCTTTCATTTTTCCTTTTGATGTTCCCAAACCGTGAATGACGGCGTAAATCCGGTCTCCATGGTCAAGGGCGTCTTCAAGTCGCTTGACGATCACCGCACCGGCCCCTTCACCGGGAAGCGTGCCATCGGAAAGAGGATGGAATGGTTGAACGGTTCCGGAACGGGAAAAATTCAACACTTCAGCGGTTATCACGATACTTCGAACATCACCGAATAAATCCACCGCACCGATCAACATGGCATCTGTCTCATGGTTCTGAATGGACCGGATGCCGAGTTCAAGCGCGCGTAAACCGGATGCCGGCCCGTCCGATACCACGAAACTCGGGCCACCCAGACGAAATTCCCGGGCCAACCGGCTGGCCACCATGCTTCCCAGGGCGCCCAGGGTTCTTCCATGGGTTAATGGGGGGCCCAGACTTCGGGCCAGTTCCTTTCGCCAGCGGTCAAGGTCGGATTCACTTAAGCCTATATCGTATTTTCGATTCCATTTCCGGACCCGGTTGAATAGATCCCAGCGAAGATGAAAATTTGTGGCTTCGAAATCGAAGTCAATGCCGATAATCGCACCCATGCGGGGCTTGTTCTGACTTATTGAAAGGCCGGCGTCATGGGCGGCCCGTGATGCTGTTTTCAACATCAAAAGATGCTGAGGAAGAATATCCGGAATTTCAACCGGTAGAATACGGAATTCACCGGGCGTGATTCGGATTCGATCCAGGTAGGCACCCGGCATGGAACGGCCGCCTAATACATCCTGGGCAATGAGATCACACCCTTTCCACCGAGGCGCAGGGCGTGTAGCGATAATGGATTTCCCGTCGAAAACAGCCCGTTCGAATGAACCCAGAGAATCAAGGCTGCCAAAGGCGGCATCCATACCGACGATGGCGATCTGTCCGCCAGCTTGCCGATCAGCCGGTCGGCAAGCCTTCATGGTTATACGGCCACGTTGCGAACTGGTCGACTGGCCGACTGACCGATTGATCGGCTGATCCTCAATAAACTCCTCAATCAACAGGTGGGCATTGATGCCACCGAAACCGAAGGCGTTTATGGCCGCCCGGCGGGGGATTTTTTCGCTTCTTCTTTCCCACGGTTCGGCCCCGGTTTGTATTTTGAACGGCCCTTCGAACAGCGGACTGTCGGCAGGGGGACTTTGAAAATTGATGGAGGGGGGCAAGATACGGTTTTTAAACCCGAGCAGAATTTTAATCAATCCGGCCGATGCCGCGGCCGTCAATAGATGCCCGATCATGGATTTGACCGAACCGATGGCGCACTGGCCCGCACTCCAGCCATCTTTACCCCATAACTGATTCAGGCTGGTTAATTCCGTGGTGTCTCCCAGCGTAGTGCCCGCACCATGGCATTCGATTATATCCACGTCCCGGACAGACCAGCCGGAGTTCGCGTAAGCTTTTTTCATGGCACGAACCTGGCCTTCGCTGTCAGGCGCCAGCAAATTTCCAAAAAGATCGTTGGACAACCCAATGCCCCGGATAACGCCATGGATGGTATCGCCGACTGATACGGCATCGGCAAGCCGTTTCAGTACCACGGTACCGGCCCCTTCACCCACTACCAGGCCATCGGCGGATTCATCGAATGGGGCGCAGTATCCCGACGGGGACAGCGCACGCAACTGGCTGAAACCCACCTGGGTATAAAGGCAGTCGGGCCGGGATGCGCCCCCGGCCAGCATGGCATCGGCGCGATGCGCGTTCAGTTCGTCACAGGCCAGTTTGATGGCGTA
>JAOZUU010000199.1:0-3363 GCA_029938515.1 Desulfobacterales bacterium
TGTTATTTCAATAGCGGTGCGTCAGATAAAGCGTTTAAAGGGATTAATATTATACTGCTTAACAATTCCTGGATCAATTCGTTTCAATATTCGCTTCGTTATTTGATAAACTCTCTCCCTGCTAATATTATGTAGTATTCCTACATTATCATATGTCATACCTTTTAGAACTGAAATTGCAATCTTTTTGTTTCGTTCTGATTCCATCCAAATTTTTTTCTGTACTCAACAACCTATTGGCTGACAATCTCTGCCAGTTTTGAGATTGCATATAGAAGGGAATGTACCCCTGTGATTATAATCGAACATCGCAGGGTTTATCAAAAATGATATCTACATGATTGTTGGAGACATCTCAAGATTTTGATGTCTTAAAAAATTTGCGTGAATATCAAAAGAACAAAACCAGATACTAATCCATATCAACACATAATATTCTTACATTGACTGTGACATTATCAGTTTTTGTGTAATTAGCCACACGAACGGTCCACCCACGTGGGATGTAGTTATTGTATGTCGGGTATGATTCCATTACAGCTATCAAATACTCAAGTGTGGAATCATTTATATCATTAATAAAATAACCTCCGCTCCACATTATATCATTTCTACCATCACACGAATATGTTATCGTTTCTATTTTGCTTGGTTGTAATGAAACTGCCTTGTATTTTTTATAAAATTTCATGCTTCTTAATTGGCTGAGCGGACTCAATGGCATCGACGATTCCATTACTCTCGGTTCACTCTTTTCGTCTGCACCAATGGTTATGTCCAGAAGGTCAGTCTTTGTATTATAATTGAAATACTTAGAAAAATAATAAAATCCAGCAAAATCTCTTGCCACGACAAGACGGAAGGTTCTCGGCTCATGAATCATATCTCTCGGAAGCCATGCTTGAATATATGTATCGTTTGATGTTTCGATCTCCAAAAGGACTTTATCAAGAGCAACAATAGGTTTATCACCAAATCTGAATCCCTGTATATTGATCTTTCCGTTTTCCAGATCTACCGATACACTCTTTATCTCCAGCATGTTTAGTGTCTTGGCATTTGATGTATTATAGGTCTTTATCTCCAACATGTTTGGTGTCTTGGCGATTGCTGTATTATAGTTCGAAAAAAGAAGAATTAAGAAAAACGACACCAAGCAAAGAACTTGTCTTTTCATAGCGTATCTCCTTTATTCTATAGCGAAGATAGTAAATGCTTCAAAGCTGGGCCATGACCGCATCCCCCGGTGAAGAGAACACCCGGCCTTTATGCTCTGAAATGATGGAACGGATCGACTTCAGATTGGCGGTTAGGGTATGATAGGTGCCGTCTTCGTTCTCACCCATCATACGGCTGTAGCCCTTGACATCGGCGCACAGAATGGCGGTGAGCTTGCGCTTGACGCTGTTTTCAGTCATGGCGGCACCCTCTATTTGAAGTTTAAATAGGGTGGCTCAAAATAAGAATGAACAGCTTATATCAAAATCAGCGATTTTTGTCAAACAAAATTGAAAAATTCGACGGGTGGTGATGTAGTTGGATCATCTGGCTCCCGCCAATATTGCAGATATGATATCGATCAAGGAGAATTTTGACGGCTTCCTGTTTCGCCGGTCAGATTGTGGACATGGATTTCCCGCTGGGGAAACGGAATACGGATTTTCCGCTGGTTGAATTCCTTATATATGGATCGATTCAACTCATGGATGATACGACCGCGATCGGCAGGATTTTTTGCCCAGCACAGCAATTCAAACGCCAGGTATGATTCCCCGAAATGTCGAAACCGTACCCTGGCCGCCGGTGAAGCGGCCAGGCTTTGGTTGGCATGGGCAACGGCCAGCAAGGTGGCTTCAACTTCATCGATATCGGACCCGAATGCCACGCCGACGCTGATGTGTATCCGAAAGCGGGGCTCCGGCGCGCTTTCGTTAATTACCTTGGTGTTGGACATAATCGCATTGGGGATTGATATCTGCTCGTCATCCCGGGTTCGAATCAGCGTGCTGCGAAGGCCAATGTCGATGACCTGGCCCCGTTCACCTGAATCCAGGACAATATAGTCTCCCCGGACAAACGGCTTGTCCAGAAAAAGATTGATCCCGCCCAATAAGTTGGCGACGGTGTCTTTGGCGGCGATGGCAATGGCGATACTGACAATACCCGCCGAGGCCAGAAAAGGGGTGGTATCGACGTTCCAGACATGGAGCAGGATGACGATGCCAAAAACAAAAAGCCCCACCCGGCCGAAATTTTCCATGAAATGGATGTGTTCCTCCCACCGGGGACGAGTGGCACACCATCCCTGGCAGCCGCTTTTCATCATCCGGTTCAGATGATAACCGATCATCAATATCAGTATCGATTTAACGGTAGCGAAAAAGAAAAACCCGGAATGCGGTTCGGGGGCCGCCCATAACAGGGCCAACCAGCACCCTGTAAGAAAAATAACCGCCTGAATGGGTTTCCGGATGGGTTTTACCACATCATCATCGAATTCAAATGCCAATTTTCCGCTGATGAAACGAAAAATACGATGGAGAGATATATCCATCACTTTGGCTAAAATGGCAAAACCGGCGATAATCACCAGGGCGCCGAGATAACGATGGATCGTCAGTTGTTCTGTTATCCAATTCATATATTTCAGGATCTCTTCCACTTCTACTGGCTCTCCAGCAGAAAATATAAGAGATTGTCCATAAAAGCCGGATTTTTCGTCAGATCAAGATGGTCGGAAAAAAGAAACAGCACCTGATCCCATTCAATGGGAGAGATCAGCCGGTTTCTCGAATTGGGCCTGACTGTCATCCGTTCGTCTCCCAGGGCACTTTTACGAATCACCACATCATCTCCCGGGGCTGTTTCGAGAATACGAAGACGACCGTTTGGCTGAATCTGAACGGATTTCGGCGTATCTTCGGAATCTCCTGCTACCAGGAAATAACGTAACGAAGGCGGACTTTGGGCCTGAAGATCCAAGGCTGCCATGAATTGTCTGGCACGCCCCAATGCTTTTTCCAGATGATCCAAGGCAATTTGCCGTCGTTTTTCGGGGCGGCTCTCCTCCGGTAATAATGATTTTAAAACACGGTCTTGTTCAGGGTCGGCCAGACCCCACCCATAGCGTTGCCAGGTCTTCAGATCAAATATATCCGGTACGGGCAGACCGTTATGATCAACCACCGGGTGATGACGATTTCTCGGAAGCAGTTCGTATAAAGACGGCATGGTTCCCAACACCGCCGGCGAATAACGGGTGAGTAAAGGGGCCGGGCGGTAACCGTTCACCAGACTCTCCAACGCATCGATGGAACCCATATTCGGTGTACCGATCATCACCACATGTTGGACATGTTTGCT
>JAOZUU010000199.1:3463-5724 GCA_029938515.1 Desulfobacterales bacterium
CGCCAGTCATAGTCGAATTGAAAGCAGGTAAAATGTCGGTCCCCATAGTCGATGAAGCCGGCTTCACCCAGATCCTGATCCCGATACCCCCCGATACCGAGTACATTTAAAATATGAGCATACGTGTTTTGTTCAATCGGATATCCCAGGAAATTAAATACGGCCCGGTCCAGAGCTCCCGCTGGAACAATATCGTCCGTCAGTTCCGATAGCTGTTTGCCAATCCCCATCGGCAAAGCAAGTCTTTTTTTAGAAAAATCGTCATTCGAAGAGTGGGTTCCAAAACCAAAGCGTCCCCAGGCCATTACCTCTGACTGGCGATCGATCAGTTTTGAACCGAGAAGGCCGGGAATAAGGATGACCGGGTTGCGATAAGGATTTTCATTCTGGACAAGATTGTTGTAAAGGCCGCCTAAGTCAGGAGATTTATAGGCCGGCTGACATGAAACGATACCCAGCCCAATAGTGATGAAAAATAAAGTAAAGGTCTTCATAAAAAGAGCCTATAGGGTGACAATTTTTATCAACCCGAAACTCAGGTATCAATCGATCCGCCTCAGGTGAACCCTGAGCCGGCCGTACAGGTGTAACAATGGTCGGCGGTGGCGATGGGGGCACCTTCCCTGGGCGGGCCCGTCATCTCGGAAACGTGGATTTTATGCCCACTCATATAGATCCCTGCCGCCAGATTGAAGTCGCAGTCGAAAAGGTAGCCGTCCCAGGACACGGAAACGAGTGTGCGGCACATCACACCGGAAACGGCACAGGGGTTAAAACCGGCGGCGAGTTTTTCCAGGTACATGTCCAGATTGTTCGATTTTATCAGCCATTGTCGAAATCTTCCCAAAGGTACATTGGCGAAGTTGAGCAGGTTATTGAAACTAACACCCCATTTATCTCTTAACACCTTTCGAAATCTTTTTTCCGTCTGGTCCTGGGGGGGTGGCAGGAAGGCGCCGGTCGGATTGGAAACCAGGTTCAGTTCAAGACCCGATCCCTCCCGGCCGTATCCGCGCGCACTCAATTTTTGTAATGCATCGATACTGACTTCAAAAATTCCGGTTCCTCGCTGGGAATTCGTCTGGGAGGCATTCAGGGCGGGAAATGAGGCCACTATTACGACTTTGTGATCGGTTAACACCGACATTAGCTGGTCATGTTTGCCGTCGTTCAAAGCGGACAGGTTTGATCGAAACATCAGTGTCGATGCCAGCGGGGATAATCTTTCGATGAGATCGGTGATGTGCGGGTTCAGCTCGGGGGCACCACCGGTAATATCGATGGTTCCAAAACGAATTTTTGAAGCATAATCCACCACTGCGTCAAGGGTGTCGGGTTGCATGTTTTCCACTCGGTTCGGGCCGGCACTCAAATGGCAGTGTCGGCAGGCCTGGTTGCAGAGCAAACCGACATTAATCTGCAAGGTCGTCGTTTTTTTTCTTCTCAGCTTGAGGTCGTGCCTGGCCAGCGCCAGGCTAAAGGGTGCCACCCGTGAAAACGAGCCTGTGTCCAGTCGTTCCGTCTGTTTGGATGATGAAGCTTGCGCCATGAGACCCCCGAATAAATTCACATGGATAATTTTTCGGAAATGTTCCGCATCTGAACTCCGTGTACTAGAGATGCCCCTCCTCGGATGGCGGTAGCCACATGAATGGCCTCCGTCATTTCGGCCGGATTGGAACCTTTTTCCAGACACGACTGGGTATACGCATCGATACAATAGGGGCACTGGATCGCATGCGCCACGGCCAGGGCGATCAGGGACTTCTCTCTTTCGGATAAATCACCCTCCGCAAAAACGGTCGTATAGTAATCAAAAAACTTTTTGGCCATCTCCGGTGCTTCCTTGCCAATTTCTTCGAACTTGAGCAGATCATCGGGTTTATAGTAGGTTTCCATTCATAAGGCTCCTTTCTAATTGATCAGTCGGTCGGTTGGCCAGTCAGCCAGTCTGCCGGTTTGCCGGTTTGCCAGTGACCTGGATAGGTTGTTATACGTCTTAAATAATACGTAAAAATCGTAAAAAGCACCACGTTTTCCATAATCGTCGTTCCGGCGAAGGCCGGAATCCAGTAATTCCAATCGCTTCTGGATACCGGATCAAGTCCGGCATGACGGTTTTAATACTTTTTACGAGATCATCAATACCTGAATTTAATAATTTCCCCAGTTATATAAGTTTCATTACGCTTCGCACTCGTCCGGTCCGCAGGCCCTTCCTTTTAGATGAAAGAAAAATTTCAGGCCTTTTTTTATTCTGT
>JAOZUU010000200.1 GCA_029938515.1 Desulfobacterales bacterium
CCTGTGGTTGATCCGCCTGAGGCGGATCGCCTTCCCCCCCCCCTCAAAGTCTGGGACCTTCGACTTGAACTCGAACATAAATTACTATTTTTCAAAGGTCTCGTCGGTTGAACAGATACTTAAAACCTGAAAAATTTATATACACAGATATTTGTTCCTGACTTCCTCGTTGTCTCTGAGATCGTCGCTGGTGCCGTGATATTTGATTACACCATTATCTATGATATACCCCCGGTCACTCAGACGTAGGGCGACTTCCAGGTTCTGTTCTGCCAAAAGAACGGTCATACCGCTTTCTCTGAGGCGGGCAATCTGCTCTTCAAGCATGTTTACAATCAGGGGCGCCAATCCCTCGGTCGGCTCATCAAGCAAAATAAACTCAGGGTTGGTCATCAGAGCCCTTGCGATGGTCAACATTTGCTGCTCACCGCCACTTAGAAATCCGGCTCTGCGTGTATCTATTTTTCCTAAAGCCGGGAAAAAATCATACACCCGACCCTTGTCCCACCCGCCCTCTTGAAAGCTTCTCTCGGAAATCTCCAGATTTTCTCCAACCGTGAGGTCGGCAAACACCCGTCGATTGTCAGGGACAAATCCAATTCCCATGCGGGCCATCAGGTATGGTTTTTGGCCGGTACACCTTATGCCTTTAAATTTGATAAATCCCTGTTGAGGCGGCGTTAACCCCATAATACTTTTAATTGTTGTGCTTTTCCCCGCTCCGTTTCGCCCGAGAATACAGATGATCTCACCCTGCCCCACTTCAAGCGAAACGCCGAAAAGAATATGGCTCAAGCCGTAAAATGTATGGATGTCTTCTACGTAGAGCATTGGTCTGCACCTCCAAGATAGGCTTCCCGTACCTGCTGGTTATTTCGAACCTCGTCAGGAGAACCCTGGATAATCGATTTCCCCTGTTTCATGACCATGATCCGGCTTGCAATGGAGAAAACCATGCCCATATCGTGTTCACAGAACAGAATGGTAAGTCCTAGCTCACCGGACAATCGTTCCATCAAGCGTAGTGTCACCGCTGTTTCTTCGGGCGACATACCGGCAGTGGGTTCGTCTAAGATAAGCAACTCGGGACGATTCCCAAGGGCAATTGCAATCTCCAGAACTTTCTGATCCCCATGCGACAGAGATCCGCTGGTCATCTCCGACTTGTCAAGAAGGCCAACGCTGCCGAGAATTTTCCGGGTTTCACTGACAGCCATGGTTTTCGCCGGTTGGAATATATTGAATGTTTTTTTTCGGTAAGAAAGAACAGCTACCTGAACATTTTCAAATACGGTGAGGCGGTTGAAGATATTGACCACCTGGTAGGAGCGGCTTATTCCTTTGCGACAAACCAAATAGGGCAACATACCGGCGATATTCTCTTCCTTGAACAAAATGCTCCCGGATGTCGGTGCGAGCTGACCGGTGATCAAATGAAACAAGGTGGTTTTACCGGCACCGTTGGGCCCGATCACGGCGACAACATCGCCCTTTTCTACGTTTAACGTAGTGTCGTTGACCGCCAGAAATCCGTCAAACGATTTTTGGAGAGCTTTAACTTGGAGCATCTATCCCTCCTTCTTTTCAGAAGGCACGTCCTTTTTGAAAAACAGGCTAAGCACGCCTTCCGGCAAAAAGAAAATGAGCAGCATTAAAACAAGACCAAGAATCAATGTCCAGTATTCAGTGTAAATCCCTACAAATGTTCTCACTGTAATGATTATGACAGCACCCAGTGCAGGGCCCATAAAGAAAAACCAACCGCCCAGCAGGCACATAATAAGCGTTTCCATGGAGAATGTCCAGAACATCAGGTCCGGAAATACCGACCCTTCTATGGTAACAAAGAGGGTACCGGCAATCCCGGCGAAAAATGCTGCGATTATCTGGCCCACCAGTTGCTGCCTCTGTACATTGATACCGACTGCTTCGCATCGTTCCGGGTTATCCCGGATTCCCTGAAAGGTTCTGCCGAAGGGTGAATTGACGATTATGTACATCAACAGCAAGCAGGCGGCTGTAACGATCAGATTGAAATAATACGCCCCGGTAGACGATCCGATCAGATCCGGTATAGGAATACCGTGGATACCGTCATCGCCACCGGTAAAGGAATACCAGCGATAGGTAATGGCCCAGACTAGGGAACCGAGCGAAAGTTGTAGCATACCAAAATAAAGTTGTGTCAGACGTACTGTGATCAGCCCCAGTACAAGTCCAAGGAGAGCGGAACAAAAAGGGGCTATCACATAGCCTATCCATATGGGCAGGCCTGATTTTGTGACAAACAGAGCAAAAGCATAGGCACCAAATCCGTAAAACACTGCATGATGAAACTGGTACATGCCGCCGAATCCCAGGACCATGTTGAGGCTGGTGGCCAGAAGGCAGATCGCAAAAATCAGCGCGAGAAGATAGATGTAAAACCGTGTCAGAAAGTATGGCAGTAGCAGGAACGCTACCAGCAGCACTATGCCGATGATAATTGTCTTTTTACTGAACAGGGCATTATACAAAATCATCTTTCCCTACCATGTCGATTTAAGAAGGCCTTTTGGTCGAAAAATTAGTACAATAACCACCGCCATATATGGAAAGACAATGGCAAACTGGGGTAAGAGCAGTATCCCTATGGAATCAGTCAAACCAAAAATTAATGCCCCGAGAAGCGCACCCCAGATATTACCGAGACCGCCGATGATGACAATCAAAAATGCTTCGATGATGATGGCGTGATCCATTCCCTGGGTAATGTTCTGGGTGGGAGCCACAAGCGCGCCGCCAAGTCCCGCCAGGTAACAGCCTATAACGAATACTGCGGCAAATACCCCGCTGACATTAATGCCGATGGCACCTACCATTTCCCTGTCCACTGCGGCAGCACGTGCGATTTTTCCGATTTTGGTCTTGTTTGTCAAAAACCATAGACCTGCTGCCACCAAGGGGCCCATCATCAGCAAAAAAAGATTATATCGCGGAAAAGGAAACCCCGATATGGAAAAGGAACCCTGAAGAAATAACGGAGCGGTCAGGCTCCTGTAATCCGAGCCCCATATCAATTTGACCATGTCCCCGATCACGAGTGAAAAGGCAAAAGTAAACAAAAGGAGCATCATGTGCTCCCGCTCATAAAGGTGGCAGAATAGGCTTCGTTCCACAAGAAAACTGATAAGAGCGACACCAAGAGGGGCAACTGTTAGAGCCAGCCAGAAACCCAGTGCGCTCTGACCAAACAGAGAAGCGAAGGTGTATGTCATAAAAGCTCCGACCATATACAAGGACCCGTGGGCAACGTTCGGAATTCGAAGGACTCCGAGTACAAGGCTCAAGCCGGAAGCCACGATAAAGAGGATAGTGGTTCGACTAAGACCGACAAGCACTTGCTGAAACAGCGAGGCCAGGGAGATATTTGTGGCAAACTCCATAGATAAACCTTTAAACTGAGGTGCTCAGGGGATGGGAAATTCCTCCCATTCCCTGAGTTTGTGTTTAGTAGATAACGCTATTGATTTCTTGCTTTTTTGATCTCCTCGATAGAAGGCATGACATCTTTACCGGGGATAGTCACGATATCTGTGGCGACTAAAAAATCGTAACCGGCTACCTTTTTGGTGACACCCATGAACATGGGCAGCATGGCCTGATGGTCGTAGGCACGCATGGTGATCTTGCCCACCGGGCTGTTAACCCACATTCCCTCAACGTTGTCGATAAATTCTTCAGTATCGACTTTTCCTGCTTTTTTATAGGCGCCAAATATGAACTTGGCGGCGAGCAGGCCGTAAACAGCGCCTACAGCCGGTTTACGATTGTAGGCTTCTTCGAAATTTTTTACGAAGCTCTTGTTAGCAGCCGTCTCCGGATAGTAAAAAAAGTAGTTGGATGTTCCAATCACACCTTCCGGTGCTTCAAGGCCCAGCGGCTTCAATGTGGAGAGTTCTGTGGCTGTATGCATGAAAAAAGGTACCCGCTCATTGAACCCGGTAGCTTTGGCGGCTTTGAGGAATGGAACGTTGTCACGACCGCCGGTGGCAATGATAACAGCATCCGGCTTTGCAGAAAGGATAGCGGTAATATAGGGCGTAAAATCGGGCTCTCCTACCTTCCACCAGGACTGGCCGAGGAGTTCGACGCCGGGTTGCATCTTTTTCAGATTGCTCCATACGCCGTCCGCAATGGCATGGCCGTATTCATAATCATCACCGGCGATCCAGTATTTCTTGTATGGCTTTTTGGCCAGTCCGGCCGCAGCTGCCTTTCCGGCTATTGCTGTATTCTCTGTAATTGAGAAGACATATCGGTGCCCTTTTGCTCCGGTGATTTTAGCACTCTTTGAAAAGGTTACAAAAAACGGCACTTTCTCTTTTTTGCACAAATTGGAAATAGCCAGCGCAAGCGCGCTGTTGATTGTGCCCATCATGATATCAACGTTCTCTCTGTAAATCAGTTCTTTGGCGGCAGACAATCCAAGATCAACCTTGAATTTACTGTCCCTGGTGAAAACTTCGATCTTGCGGCCTAGTATTCCGCCGGCAGCATTGATCTTTTTCACTTCAAGTTTGAAACCGTCGCGAACATCGTTTGTGTATGTACTGGCCGGACCTGAATAGCAGTCGACTATTCCGATCTTTAATACTTTTGCCGCGAGTGATGAAGGGGCAATAACAAACATACATGCAATGATCATAATTGAAAAGCTGATGCTGGAAACTGACAAATTTTTCATACTATTCCTCCTTTTTAAGTTACCTGCCTCCAGAATTATTGCTTGTGCAAAAATCTATTTTTCGGGCAGTTAAGTTTTAATTCCCCCATGGCAGGACTTCTCGGTGAAGCCTGCCTCCGTTCCCTCGAATTAATTTTTATTTATCCGTTTAAATCACTTTTGTCAAATCGCTTTAAGCTTTTAGCCATTATTCTGTGACCTTGTTCTTTGACAATCTTCTCGTGACGATTTTCTTTTTCCACGGGCTTTGGAAAGCTTATAATTCCTTTCAGCGAAGCTTCGCTTTTCTTCGCCAGTATTTTGCTGCCAAAACTGTAATTGTTCATATCTAAATCGATGTTTAACTTCTTAACGTATCTTTGTAGGTTTTAAGGTAAAACCGGGTAAAATCAACATTTATCTGTAAAAAGGGTGTTCGCCAGCACACATTGCTCAATCTTGGAAGCAACTTTACCTGTCCAAGAGAATCGTGGCCTGATCTATCCAATCGTATAGAGGAAATTATAAGTGGTCAACAGCTGTTATTTCCGCCGGCTTCTGATTTGGAAGATGCGGCCCAGCGTTATGCAGCGTTAATTATCCAAGCCCAAAACCGGTCAGACGGAATTGACAAAGACAGCACATCTTTTTCGGACTATCGCAAGTTGATATAAATACGTTGGAATTTATGAGGCCGCGAAGCATAGGTGTTGAGCATGTAGCCTATGAGGCTTTGTGGCAGTTGCAACTGGACAAGAAGCTGCGGGAAGCCGGAAGCGTCACCGGGAGTTTTCAGAAAAAGACGCTGTTGTCATCAAGAAAGATAAAGATTGTACGGTTAAAGCCTATAAGAAGATAAATGATCAAACCGGTGAAGTTGAACTTTATTGTCATTCCACCCTGCGTGAAGACAAAGAGAGGGCGATTTATGATCGTTTTACCGCCCGCTTTGAAGAAGCGTTGGACAAGCTGAATGCCGGTTTGCATAAAAAGGGATG
>JAOZUU010000201.1 GCA_029938515.1 Desulfobacterales bacterium
AGCGTCTGAAAAAACACTACAACGCCGTAGATGGGACTTTTTACGACGCCATCAAAGTTCACATGCCTTGATTAGTTCACAAACGTGCTCAAATAAGTCCACAAATCGCAAAATACCTATAATTTTATCATCTTCGGTTACAAGCAGGGACAGCTTGTTGCCCAGGATCAACAGGTGAATCGCCTCATTCAGGGTCGCATCCTGATCGATGCACTCCCCTTCGGACGGTTTAAACATGAAGTTTTTTACTTTTTTACCGCCGGCCTTGGCACAGATATCTTCCAGCGGTTTGTCCCACAATGAGTACTTTTTCACCATGGATTTTAAAAAATCCGGGTTAACGCTGGCCCAGGATACCCCTCCCGGATCGCCGATTTGATCATATTTGGGTTCCAGGGCACCGAGGATGCTGAACATATTAACCTTGCCAACCACATTGCCATCGGAATCGAGAGCCAGAATCGCCCGGTGCGGGTATCGTGCCGGATCGTTTTTCTCCTGAGAGGCTTCCAGGGCCATTATCGCCTCAAATAGATTAGCGTCTTCTGAAACCGTCGTATAGTCAGACACCGAAACCATCATCTCTTTAACCTTTGTCATTTTCAATTTTTGCCCCCCTTAATTGCATTTCACCTCTTATGATATAGCCTCAAAACTTTTATAACATATTTGATTAGCATGAAATTAACGAATTCAGCTTATAACATTGATTAATAAGGAGATCAAGTGAATGCTGGCAAGAAGATTTCAATAAAATTGATATTCCCATGCGTTATTTGTCAGTCTTTTTTACATGATGTCAGGTTTGCGAACTAGATTGATACCACATATTACTCTGTCGGGTTGCCTCGAATATTCTTTTCCGTATGATTTCAGTATATTTCGCCTTTCCCAGAAAACCTTTTCTTTGGCACACTTGTTGCTGAATACAATATTGATCAGGGTTATTTTTTAAAAGACCTTTGAAAAAATTAATTACCTGTATGGAGGTTAAAAGCATGGCAGTTATCGCAATCAGGCATGAATTTGCCACCGGCGGTAGAGTGCTGGGACAACTCATTGCCGAAAAAACCGGTTATCAATTTGTGGATAAATATGTTTTTCAGCGGATTGCAGAAACGCTCTCTGTTTCCGAGGACGCATTGGAATCATTTGAGAAAAGCCGGCATTACTATTTTACCAATCTGTTTACAAAGTTGATCTCGGAAAACTATTTGGAAAGGATTGTCGGCCACGATCGGACCGTGGTCAGCGAAAAGGAGTATCAAGAGTCGTTGCAAAACCTCATCCAGGAAATAGCCTTAAAAGATAATGTGGTGATCGTCGGACGTGCTTCCTGTTATTTTCTGAAAGATTTTGATGATTGCTATCGGGTTCGTGTCATTGCCCCGATGGAATGGCGATCCAAATATACCGTGGAAAAACTGGGCATCCCGGCAAAGAAGGTAAAAAACATCATTGCTGAAAGGGACAAAATACAGAAATGGTTTCTTCGAATGCTTTGCGGGTCTGAGGTCGACGATCGCCATTTATTTCATATATCATTAAACATGGAAATTGACTCTTTTAACCGAGCGGCAGATGCCGTCATGGCAGTGGCCGGTATCCCTAACCCGACGGAGATGGAGTTAAATACAAAAAGTTAAAAAATAGTTGTGGCTAAGGTAAATCGGAGATAATCATCATGAAAACCACCTTTTGGGCTGACGATTATGTTGAGAAGCAGCGTTCCGCTCCAGAGGCTATACGTCTGATTAAGCCCGGTCAGCGGGTTTACATCGGTTCGGCCTGCGGTGAGCCCCAGCATCTGGTAAGGGAATTGTTTTATGCGGTGCGACGTTTTGCCGATATAGAGATCGTACGTTTATTCTGCCAGGAGAGTTCCCCCCTTTCCCTGATTGCGGAAAAAACACAAAATCAGCTCTTGAATATCAGGGCTTTTTACCTGGGATCGGCCCGATCCGGAAGTGTTGCCAGAAACAAACGCTTCATTGTCCCCATCAACCTTTCCGACGTTCCGCATCTGTTTGAAAGCCGCAAACTTCCCATCCATGTGGCCCTCATTCAAGTATCCCCGCCGGATGATTTCGGCTGGCTAAGCCTGGGGGTTTCTGTTGATGTGACCCTGGCCGCGACCTTGGCGGCAGACCTTGTTATCGCCCAGGCCAACTCCCGGATGCCCAGAGTGCAGGGACGCAGTTTTGTTCATGTAAACGATGTGGATATCATCGTCGAACATGACGAAAATCTTCTTACCGGCGGTAAGCTTCCAAAAACAGCACCGGCGGATATGATCGCACGGCATATCGAGCGGCTGGTTGAAGATGAATCGACCATCCAGATCGGAATGGGAACCACGGCCAGTGCGGTGCTTTTGGCCCTTTCCAAAAAAAACGACCTGGGCATCCATACTCAGTATATTACCGATGATATCATGCACTTGGTATCTAAAGGGGTGGTTACCAACCGGAAAAAGGGGCTGAACGAGGGAAAACTGGTGGCCAGCGGCGCCATCGGAACCCATGAGCTTTACGAATTTTTAGATAACAATCCGGGTGTTGAGTTTCACCCCTCGGATTATGTCAACGATCCAAACATTGTATCCAGCCACCGTAAAATGGTGTCTATCAATTCAGCCATTGCCATGGATCTCACCGGCCAGGTCGCGGCGGATGCGATTCCCCAGAACCGATTTTCCGGTGTCACCGGCATGCTCGACTTTATGCGGGGGGCGGTGAAATCTACAGGCGGCAAGACCATTATCATGCTTCCCTCAACCATCGAAGACGGCCGGCAGAGCAGCATTACCCCGCTGCTGAACGAAACCGCCGTCGTGGTGCCAAGGGGAGACGTTCGCCATGTGGTGACCGAATACGGGGCCGTAAACCTCTTCGGGAGAAGCCTCCAGGAGCGGGCCGTTGCCATGATCAGCATCGCTCATCCTGATTTTCGTGAAAGGCTATTTGAAGCGGCTAAAAATCTGGGCATCATCGGTACCGAACGGATCCTGAGAAAATCGATACGTGGCGTTTATCCAATTCGTTTGGAGGAAACCAGAGAAATTGATGGGGAAATGATAACCATAAGACCCGTAAAACCGGTGGATGAGAGAAGAATCCAGGAGCATTTCTATAATTTGGAGAGAGCCGATATTGTATCGCGGTTTTTTCAGGAAAAGAGTACTTTTTTTCGTAAAGATATTGAGGGTATATCTCAAGTTGATTATATCCAGGATCTGATCCTGGTGGCCGTTGTGGGCGAATTTGGTTTCGGAAAAGTTGTCGCTGTGGGGGAGTGTCTTCTGGAGCCAAAAGGAGATAGGGCTGAAGTGGCATTTTCAGTGAGCAGTGCTTATCAGGGCAAGGGCCTCGGCAGAGCGCTTATTCGTATGCTTGCAGAGGCAGCCCGGAAAAACAAGATCTCAGGGTTGGTGTCATACACGGCCCCCCGCAACAAACGGATGATTCATCTGTTTAAAAGCCTGCCGTATCAAGTCAAAACCGCCTTCGATGATGACATGCTGGTATTAAGCTGTCATTTGGATGAACCGGAATTGGATAGTCGCAAAGATGGATGATGCCCGTCGACTCAAAATTAACCGACGTGTGACCGCGATGATCATTACTTTCGCTCTCGTTTTTCTGGCCGCGGGCGGCATTCTGGGACTGATCAGTGGGAAAGAGATTCGCGAAACGTTAAAGCACCAGTTTAATGCCGAGCAAATTGTCATCGCACGAAATGTAGCCGCTTCCATAGAAGAAAAGTTGGACAATATTAAAAAAGAAATTTTCCTGATCCAAAAAAACATTCTCAGACAACCGTTTGCCCCCAACCGGTTCACCGAACCCATCAAGGACATCTTCTACCGTATCATGGAAAGCGGTGTCTGGAAAATTGAAATCCGTGATTTGAAGGAACGAAGAACCTATATCTATCGGCCGAATACAGGCATGCACGAAAAAACGCAAATATCCACGGAATTGGATCAACTGCCGACTCAAAAGGTCTTGAGTGAACAAACCATATGGGTCTCCCAGCCCCAGATAAATTCCTCGGCGGCAGACCTGTTGTTGGCCATGCCGGTTTCAAAAGACGGTTTCAGGCGGCTTCTTTTTCACGTCAATATCTCCTGGTTATTGGCGCCCAGGTTAAAAGAGATCCATTCCGGAAAAACAGGCTATGCCTGGATCATCAACGAAAAGGGTGTTTTCCTTTTTCACCCCTAGACCGAATTTATCGGTGAAAACGCATTCTCAGCACGCAAAGAGAAAAACACCGCTATCTCTTTTGCCAAGATCAACTTTATCCAAAATGAGAGGATGTTAAAAGGCTTTGAAGGGGTGGGCGAGTATGTTTCCGGATGGCACCGGGGGGTTACGGGGGAGGTAAAAAAGCTGATCGCCTATTGTCCTGTCACGGTGGCCGAGAATCCGTCCCAAAAATGGTCGGTGGCCGTGGTGGCCCCTGCTTCCGAGATCGAAGGCGCCGTCAATCGAAATTATCTTAGATTATTATTATTTGAAGGGATTATTATTACCCTCGTTTTGGCGGGAGCGGCCGCCATTCTGTTCATGGAAAAACGGTGGTCCCGGTCGCTTGAAGAAAAGGTGGAAATAAGAACACAGGCTCTGCAAAAATCGGAAGAAAAATATCGTTCTCTGGTGGAAAGTGCGGAAGACTTCATTTTCACAGTTGACCTAAAAGGAAAGTTCCAGTCCATGAACAGTTTTACAGCCGGTTTTTTCGGTGGCCGCCCAATCGATTTTATCGGACATCCGCTGTCGGATGTGTTTCCATCACCGGTGGCCGATGGGCACCTTGAATTGATCCGTCTGGTATTCAACCTCGGAAAAAGTATTCGGGACGAGTTTAAAATGACATTGGGGGATCATCATATTTGGATCGATGTCAACTTCATGCCGTTAAAGACGGATGCAGGTAACGTGCATATGGTCCTCTGCATCGCCAGGGATGTTACGGAAAAAAAGGACCTGGAAAACCAGCTTGTCCATGCCGAAAAGCTGGCCTCCATGGGAACCCTGGCAGCCGGGGTCGCGCACGAAATCAACAATCCGCTGGGGGTCATTCTCGGATTTTGTGATCTATTGCTCCAAAAAACGACCGAAGGGACGCAGGATTTCGACGATCTGAAAACCATTGAAAGACAAGGCTTCCATTGCAAGAAAGTGGTTCAGAACCTGCTCAGTTTTTCACGTCTGGAAACTTCGGGAATCCAGCTTGCTGACTTAAACGCTTGCCTGGAGGATATCCTCAATATTGTCCGGCATAGCCTGGAGATGAACCAAATTGAACTGGCAACGGACCTGGTCACCGGGACGCCACTGGTAAAGGGAGATCCCCGTCAGCTGCAGCAAGTTTTTTTGAATATCATCAACAATGCCGTGGCCGCCATGAAAGGCGGCGGACATTTAACCATTCGCACACAGTTGCCAAAGGACCGCCGCTGGGCACGAATTGAGTTCATTGACAGCGGTGCTGGAATTGCGCCCGAACATATGAGTCGCATTTACGAGCCTTTTTTTACCACGAAGCCCGAAGGGGAAGGTACCGGCCTGGGCCTGTTTGTCAGCTACGGAATTGTGACCAAGTACGGCGGCACCATCGATTGTTTCAACCGCCAAGCGGCGGTTGTCGACGGGCCGGATTGTTCGGCCGGAACAACCGGCGCTGCCTTTA
>JAOZUU010000202.1 GCA_029938515.1 Desulfobacterales bacterium
AAAATTTCTAAGCCCCTATTGACGTTAAGCCCAGAATCCTCGCAACAGCCGATCAATATAAAACAATAAATTATCAACACACTTACCGTTGTTAAAATATGATATAGATGAAGCACAAAAATATTCAAGAAGAAGACGGAAGGCACAAGGTCTGATTTTGAGAAAATCCAAAGCCGCGAAAAGAAAGCAGAAACGCAAGGTAAAGAAGAAGCAGGTCAAAGCCTTAAGGTTTAAAAAGACAGCCCGGGAAAATGGCTGGTTTTATCTTGAAGAGGCCCATTATTTCTTTGATACCGGTAACATGGACAGGGCTGTTAAATTCGTTAAAAAAGCAGCACGGGCTCTGCCCAATGAAGAAGAGGTTTTCCAGGTTATGGGGTATATTGCCTCCGATACAGGGAACACTGTCTTGGAACTTGATGCCATGGCAGCTCTGGAGCGGATTGGAAAAATTACCGATGACATGAAAGTGAATCGGCTTCTCATGCTTGTCAACCTGGAAAGATATAGAGAATGCAGTCAGAAAGCCGACAGTGTGCTTGAGGATTTCACCCGGCTGAAAATCAAAAACAAAAGAGAGGTCAAGAAAAAAATAGAGGATATAAAAGCGTATTGTCGGCATATGATTTTTATGGAGAAAGATAAGGAACATCAAAATGCCATGCCTTTCAAGCATGCCCGGCCGGATAAAAACAAGATCAAGAAGGTACGGGAAGAAAGACCCAGGACGCAGTCTCCACCCCCCAGGCCCCAAAAAATCCCAGCCGTTCCCATAACCTATAAAATAGATAAAAAAGCTTTTTTCAATGTCTTATCAGAGCCTGAACCTGTAAGTCCTGAAAAATATGAGCTTGCCCTGCTGAGTCATGAAATCCGTTTTACCGAATCCTTTGAAACCCTTATCTGTCTTTCTTCACTGACAGAGGTGAAATCCTTCTGGTATCAGGAGGAAACGGCAAAAAAGGTATTGAAGCAATTCAGGGGAAGGGCGCTTTTGTCTGATGAAGTGGGTCTTGGCAAGACCATTGAAGCCTTGATTATACTTACGGAATACATCAAAAGAGGCATGGTAAAAACAGTCCTGATCCTGACCCCCACGCCCCTTGTAAGCCAGTGGAAGGAGGAGATGAAATCAAAGTTCAATATGGATGTTCCCACGACGGATGACCCGGGGTTTAAATCGGCTTCAAAAACATTCTGGAATGAGCCCTTTGTCGTTGCATCCATTAACCAGGCCAAATCAAAAAAGAATTTTGATTTCATCACAACCAGGAAATATGACATGATCATTGTTGACGAGGCCCACCATTTAAAAAACCGGACCACCCTGAACTGGAAACTTGTCAATTCCCTGAAAAAAAGATTCATCCTCCTTTTAACGGCAACTCCCGTGGAAAACAATCTCATGGAACTTTACAACCTCATTACCCTGCTCAAACCGGGCCAGCTTGCCACGGCCACCTCATTCAGGGAGAAATTCATGAAGCGGGGAGATCCTACTGACCCAAGGAACCAGGTTCTTCTCAAGGAATTGCTTGGCCAGGTGATGATCCGCAACACAAGGGCATTGGCAGGTATTAACATCCCGCCCAGGTTTGCAGAGACAATACGCATTGAGCCCACAAAAACTGAAAAGGCATTTTATGAAAGGCTGGAAGCGTTGATCATGTCTCTGAACGCAAAAAAGCAGGGCAGGGCAAAAATGATTGTCAAAAACCTTCTGGCCCAGGCAGGGTCTTCGCCAAAGGCCGTGGAACTGTCCCTGACCAGAATGCTGGAAAAAGAGGATTACCTTTTGGAGCATGAGAAAGAACTAAAGGCCGTGAAAAATCTGTGCCGAACCACCCTGGATACACCCAAGAACATGGCCCTGCTGAAAATTATCAAAACCACCGATGAAAAGATCATCGTTTTCGTTAAATATAAAGGGACCATCGAGCATCTTGCTGAATTCCTGGAGTGGAATGGTATCTCATTCACTCTTTTTCACGGGGCAATGAACAACCGGAAAAAGGATGAAGCCATTGCGGCATTTAAAAATAAGGCCCGTGTTATGGTCACAACGGAAATCGGCGGCGAGGGACGAAATCTCCAGTTTTGTTCAAGGATGGTCAATTACGACCTGCCGTGGAATCCCATGAAAATAGAACAAAGGATCGGCCGGATTCACAGGATAGGCCAGGAAAAAGAAGTTCGGATTCTCAACTTTTGTGCCGCAGGCTCCATCGAGGATTATATCCTTGATATCCTTGATCGTAAAATCAATATGTTTGAGATGGTAATCGGTGAAATAGACATGATCCTGGGCCGGATCAGGGGGGAAAAGGAGTTTAGTGAAATCGTCTATGACATCTGGGTGAATTCAAAAACAGAAAAAGATAGGAAAAAATCTTTCACCAACCTGGGAACAAGATTGAAAAGAGCTAAAACAGGGTATAACAAAACCCGGGAACTGGATGACAAGCTTTTTGGAGATACCTATGAACTCTAATGCTTCCATTGCAGGAAAAGATCTGGATCTTTCACGGTTTGTGGCCCGTTTTTTTAGAGAAAATGGTGCTGTCCTGGAATCCGGGAACGACGCCATGGATGTTCTTTTGCCAAAGTATCTTTCTGCCGCCCTTGATGTGGAAGAATATATTTCCGTGGCAGAGGATGCCGAGATGGTAAAGGCATATGGAGGAAAAATATGTTATTCCATACAATTCCAAAGTCCCCTCCTTGACAGAATTGTATCCATGGCGGGTTCAAAACCGCCTTTTCTTCAAGCTGCCTTGAAATTTCATTACATCAAGACACAAGGATTTGCCAACCTGATCAAGAAACAGTTTGAATTTCACAGAAGCAAAGTCAAGATTACAGGCGCAGGAGAAACGAAAACAAAGTATATCCTCCTGACATGCAGGTTTCTTGCCCAAAGCGACGAGCAAAAACAAGGACTTTTGGATTTTTCCTTTAATCTTGATACGGGAGCCCTGTCGCCTGGAATGCCCCGGTTAATGCCCAATGCAGAAAAGGAATACCAGGCAAAAAACATTCATGGATATTCAAAAAAAGAAATCAGGCGGATCCATGAACGGGTCAGTCAATATGGGCCTGATGCCGTTGAGAAGGAACTTTTGGAATTTGTCAAGAGCATGAATCGCAGGTTTAAAAGAGACGCCTTGAGCCTTGACGAATACTATAATGCCCTTGAAAAAGAGATGAAGGAAAGTCTTTCGCGGACCGGTATTTCAGATCGACTCATCCAGGAAAGGAAAGCAAAGATCGCCATGATCCCGGATGAGCTTGCAGCCAAAAAAAAGGACCTGCTGAACAAATACAGCATCAGGATCAGCTTCACGCCGGTTGCAGCCCTGACAGTAACGACCGCCTGTGTAAAGGTGCTTGTTACCCTGTTATCGGGTCATCGAAAAAAGAGAACTTCCATGATGTACAACCCTGTGACAAAACAGATGGATCCCATGGTCTGCCAATCCTGCAATGTGAGTACGTACGATTTGGGACTGTGCAAGAATATGCATCTTAACTGCACTGCCTGCCTTAACCGGGGCTGTACCCTTTGTTAATGATGATTTTGATCTCGTCATAAGTTCCTTAGACAGCCCATTTTTCCCTAAAATGATGGCGCGGCATATTTGAGGCATGCCCTAATATCATCTTTCGTCAGATGCGGATAATCTTCCAGGATTTCCTTTTCAGAGACATCTGACGCTAAGAGTTCAAGAATAAATTCTACCGAGATCCGTGTTCCTCGGATAATAGGTTTTCCCCCAAGTATCTGTGGATTCGCTGTGATTTGTGCTATCATCGCTGCCATCCCTCCGATAGTGGTGCTGCCTAACGAACCCCTTGACTTTTTGGCATATCCAAATGAGGATTTTATAAATACAGAGCTTCGTCGGCCGGGTTGAGTTCCGAAACAGACAAGTGGAATCTCTTTTCCACAAAAATAACAATAAAATTATCTAAAATCAAATAATATAAAACAAAAAATTGTTAAACACTTACCGTGTTACCGACCCCAGTTCCCAGTCCAGTTCCTCACCAGTTCCTGACAGTTCCCCTACCCTTAAAACTGAATGGCAATATGTATTACTCAATTCAAGCTGTGGCACCTCCCCCTCCTCTCCCTTTGGGGTGAATCTGGATGGGGTGCCCGAAAGTTGAGCCGGGCGTGGATCGCCGATATCCGGGATCAACGCGTGGCTCAAAACACACCGTTTTTTTAACAATGGGGTGGGGTTAAAAAGAAACTAAACGGCAGGCTACTCAACGGAAGGGAGTGGAGCTAATATCCCAGGGCAGCTTAAAATGCTATGATTTATATTTAATTCAACTTGGGCACCAACGTCCCCAAACTCGATCAGTAGCGCCTTTTCGGTCGTTTTGCTTTTGGTCATTAAATTCTTGTCCACTTTATCCACGATTAGGTAAAGAGTTCCTGGAAAGTGAGAGAGTCGCCGGAAATAAAACAACGATTAAGAACAGGAGGATTATTGGATGTCACTTTCTTCCAATTAATCGCATAAAATCATGGACGTCCCTATTTTTCCTCGGAACCAAAAACATTGACCGGGCTGTAAGCCTTGGGGGCATCGCCGGTGCTCACCGGGGTGGGGCCGAAAAAAATGCAAAAGGCATTTCCCTGGGGCCAGTACGCCAGCTCACCAATCGTCATTTCTTCGCGGGCATCGGATGCTTGCGGCAGCTCCAGCGGAATATTGAAATAGATCTCATCGCCCCACACGTTGGCGTTGCCTTCAAGGGGCAAAATGTCCAGAATCCGCCGGGCGGTTTCCGATTCATTCAGTTAGGCCTGGACGGTAATGTCGCCTGCGGTAATCGTTATCTCTTCCATTGCCATCACATTTCCTCCGTTTCCCGATTGATTGACCGAGACCTTTGAACAATATCGATCCCTTAGCCCGTGCCACCAGAGAAATCAAGCCGTGTATGCGACCACCCGGTTACAAATTGTTACAATTTGTTACTTCAGGGAAAAGCATTCAGTTGATAAGCTGATAACATAAGGGCCTCGGCTTGACATTCATCACAAACAATAATATTTAGAATAAACGAAAAATTGGTTTTCCTAAATATTAGCTTAGTCGAACTATTTTACCAGATGAATCACAAGGAATTCAAATTGATGACCAAAAATGAAAAGCTGGAGAAGGCCCGGTATATTTTCACGGCGGGAAAATTGATCCACGATCGATATTATGAAACCGGAGCCCGTTATTTTAACGGCACGGATGGTTCGGAAGAGATCGTGGAGCTCTCTTTACCTCAGAAGAATATGATGATGATCATCCGCAGGCAAGACAAGGTGGCCATGACCGATCTGGCGAATCAACTGGGAGTGTCCCCCTCATCGGCCTCCGCCATGGTGGACCGTTTGGTGGAGAAGAAAATTCTAGTCCGTGAGCATAGCACCGAAGATCGCCGGAAAGTCGTGGTTCGGATTTCCGACGAAGCCATGTCGATGATGGATGGGATTGAAAAAAACATCCTTGGTTTCTTTATCGAACTGGTCGAAAGGGTGGGATCCGAAACGACTGAGCAATGGTGTCAGGTACTCAAACGGGTGGAGTCGGTTTTAGAATCAGAAGCAGATAAAATTTGATGGCGTCGTAAAAAGGGATGAAACAAATGGACTCAGATAAAAGTCAAAAAAAAACCAAACCGCT
>JAOZUU010000203.1 GCA_029938515.1 Desulfobacterales bacterium
GCCAATTCCATGGCATCGGCCGTGGGCGCCAAGGCCATTACCATCCGTCAGGCGGTTTTCATCGCCGGCATCTTAAATATCGTTGGCGCTACTTTTATCGGGTCCCATGTTACCAATACCATTCGAAAGGGAATCGTCTCCATCGAGGTGCTGTCGGACCCTCACACCGCCCTGATCGGCGCTTTGTCGGCGCTGCTGGCCGCGGCACTCTGGGTGAGTTTCGCCACATTCAAATCGTTGCCGGTCTCTACGACCCACTCCATTGTCGGCGCCATGATCGGTTTCGGAGTGATGACCGGCGGCCTGTCCGTCATCAACTGGGCCAAACTGGGGGCCGTCGTCGCCAGCTGGGTGATTTCGCCTGTTTTCAGCCTTATCATCGCTTTTCTATTATTTAAGCTTATTGTCAAAGTGGTCCTATCTAAAGAGGACCCTTTTGAATGGGGGCTTAAATTCTCGCCGCTGTTTATCGGGAGCACATTATTTGTCGTGGTGCTTTCCTTTTTATTTAAAACCCCCCTGGGCAAAACGTTGGTGCTGGGAAATACAACAGCGATTATCTTTGCACTTTTTTTGGCGGGCGCCCTCGGTTATTTTGGTAAATACCTCCTCACCCGGATTTTATCCCGCCATCAGGCCAGGGTTGAAGAGATTTTTCGACGTATTCAGATCGGCACCTCCTGTTATGTCGCCCTGGCCCAGGGCGCCAATGACGTGGCCAACGCTATCGGACCGCTGGCCGTTATCTATTTTCTGGTAACATCCGGCCAGGTCGGCGCCACGGTGCCGGTTCCCCTGTTTTTATTGCTCTTCGGTGGTATTGGCATTGCCTGCGGTATCGCCATGGCCGGCCATCGGGTAATGAAAACCATCGGTACAAAAATTACGACGCTGAACAATTCCCGCGGCTTTGCGGTTGATTTTTCCGCGGCCACGACGGTGTTAATTGCATCGAAGATGGGCCTACCCGTCTCGACCACGCATGCGGCCGTGGGCGGCGTGCTGGGCGTAGGGATCGCCCGGGGTCTCGAAGCCGTCAATTTTCGCATTGTCTTTCAAATTATGATATATTGGGTTCTGACCGTACCCGCCGCAGCCCTGACCAGCATGGCAATTTTTTCGATTTTACGAACAATTCTATAAGGAGATAAAAATGCGCCTGCCCTTTTTATCAATGTTTATCACTTCACCCTTCGACGGCCTGCAGGAACATGCCGAGAAAGTAAAAGATTGCGCCTTGACATTTCAGCAGGCCATGGAATGCTATGTAGCGGAAAGATGTCGACGCTTCGCGGAGCTGAGAAATGAAGTCACCCAGATGGAAAGCGATGCAGATGTCGTTAAACGGCGAATCCGGGGGCACCTTCCCAAGGGCACCTTGTTGCCGGTGGATAAATTTCAGCTTTTCAGATACCTGCGGGAGCAGGACTCGGTTCTCGATACCGTCGAAGACGCCCTCGACTGGATTTCATATCGTGAACAGCCGGGGATCCCGAAAGAACTCGAAAAAGACCTGCTTTTGCTGGTGGACTCCGTGGTTGATCCCATCGAAGAGCTGAGCAAAATGGTTGCCGAAGCGCGAAAATATTTTAAAAATTTCTCGGAAGAACAGCGTAAAGTGGTGAAGGATATTATCACAACGCTTCGCCAGCAGGAACATGATGCCGACAAGGCCGAGGACGTGCTCAAGAGAAAAGTATTTGCTTTGGACACTTTGCCGATAACGGTATTCCACACCGTCCGGCTGGCCGAAACCATTGGTAACATTGCCGACCATGCCCAAAACGCAGGTGATATGATGCGAGCCATGGTGGCAAAATAAATATAGACTTTCAGATAATATTTTTGGTGCCGCTGCCAGCGGGACTAGAGGGAGCCCCCATGAGTAAAGCATACACCCCGTACGTCGTCGAATGGGGGCGACCGATAACGCAGTCCAAAAACTTTATCTTGAAGGCTATAGCTAAAAAAACGCCCACCAAAGATACAATCCCAGGGCAGCCGCCGACAGCAGACTGAATAGGTAGCTTTTCCAGTTAAACGGCCGTTTGGCAATACCCGTTTTGTCAGCGTCTTTTACCCTGGCGCCGCAGGAAAAACATTCCTTCGCGTCGGGAGCAAGATAGGTTAAACATTCCGGGCACTTTTTCGACTCTAAATTCTTTGCTAATTTCGCAGCCATGCGGGGTACCTTATTCAATGAATTCCGGTTTGATATCAATCTCACTGCCCGCTTTGAGCCGGGCCAGGAAAGTATTATACAGATTAAATCCTTTTTGTCTCTGCAATTGCTGAACAATTACGTCTTTTTGAACCTCGAATCCGGCCGGATCGGGAACCCTGCGTTCTTTTAATCGAATGAGGTAATACCCTTTTTGTCCCTTGACGACCTTTTCAGCCAAATTCTTCACTTGGGTCAGCTCAAAGGCGACTTGAGCGATATCGCTCTCAGAGCCGATACCGGGAATAGCTTCGTTTCGCTTGAAAAATTCAGCCGTTTGTGGCGTAAGTGCGTGTTTTTTTCCTGCCGCCGACAGGGTTGTGCCTTTTTTCAGTTCGGCCAGTAATGCTTCGGCATCTTCCCTGGCGTTTTCGTTCTGGCGCTTCTTCACCCAATCGGCGTTCACCTTATCTTTTACATCCGTTAAGGGGGAAATCCCGGCCGGTTGTTTTTCAATCGACTGGAGCAGATAATAGCTGTCCCCGGCATCGATAATTTCACTGACATCCATTTCCTTAAGGGCAAACGCGGCGGTGGCGAACTGGGATCGGGCCGCACCGATTTCCGGAGGCCCCTGGCCATCAAAAAAACCGGTGGCTTTCACTTTCAGTTTCTGTTCAGACGCAACCTGTTCGATGTCTTCACCTTCAAAAACCGTATCGTACAATGCCTCGGCGGCGTCATAGGCAAGCGCCCTGGCCTTTTCCAGGGATAGTCGCTCTTTGATCTGACTGGTGACAACATCAAGGGTCTGGCTGGATGGGGGATTGATCTTTTCAACCTTTATCAGATGCCAGCCAAAACGGGTCCGTACCGGATCGCTGACCTCATCTACCTCCATGGAAAACGCTTTATCGGCAAAGGGCTTCACCATCTCTTCCTTTTTAAAGGCCCCCAGGAAACCGCCTTGATCCTTGCTGGGTCCCTCGGAATAGGTTTTGGCCAGCTCGGTAAAGTCAGTCCCCTCCCGGACCTTTTTCAAGACTTCAAGAAGTTTCCGGCGAGCGGTTTCAACGACCGGGTCATCAGCCTCGGGATCGACCCCGATTAAAATATGCCGGGCTTCAACAGTTTTGGGTGTTTTGAATTCGTCCGCATTGCTTTCAAAATAGTCCCTGATTTCATCTTCGGAGACATCCGCCTGGGCCATATAATCCCGAGGTGTAAAACGTACATAGCGGACTTTTGTTTTCGGCTCGGTTTTATAGTTTTCCTTGTTCTCGTTATAATAAGTTTCCAGTTCCTCCAGCGATGGTTTGACATTCTCATAGGTTCCGGGCGCCACCAGCAGGTACTCAATGGACACCGTGGCATCCTGCCAGTCATACCTCTGCCTGGCTTCGGCATTCGACACCTTGACATTGCCGGCGACAAATGCCCGTAATTTCTCAATGAGGATCGTGTCCCGCTGATCCTGCTCAAACCCTTCCGGCGTCATCCGCAAACTGGTTATAATCCGCTGGTAAAGATTATTATCAAACTTCCCGTCACGCTGAAATGCCGGGAAACTTTGAATCATATCGACCAGCTCCTCATCGGAAATCCTGAAACCGAGTCGATCCGCCTCGGCCAACATCAACCGTCGATTGATAATACTGTCCAGGGCCTGTTTTTTTACCTGTAACATTTTAATGACTTCGTCGTTTACGGTAAAATTTGGATTCTGGTTCAGTTGGTCAATCAGACCATTATAAGCTCGATTGTACTCATCATATGTAATCGGCATGCCGTCGACACTGGCCACCACCGCCGCCTGCCGGTCACGAAAACTTCCCACTCCCCAAAACGTGAAAACCACCACGATCAGGGCCAGGATGACCTTGACCATCCAGGATCCCGCCTTTTTGCGCATTAAACTGAGCATCACTCCCCTTCCCGTTATTTTCGAAACGCTAATATATAATCGTATTTACTTTTTAAACTTATAAAGATATTTTAGGCTGTTGTTTTTGTCAATAAATGAATCGGCGCACCCCAAAGAAATTCTTAGATACTATAAATACGAGCCGATCTATAAAAGTATCCACCCGCCTGTGTTTGTCTGTGTGGGTCCGTGGCAAAAACATCATGCTTTATCTTGATTTCCACCAGTTACTGTTTAAAATGACAGCGCCACAAAGATGAGTCGGAAAAAATTATGACGAACTCCAAAATACCCACAGATTTTAATCCCGGTTGTTTTTTAGGAAGTTTTTTTGATGTAGCCAGGGCCGTACTGTTAACCCCGAAGGTATTTTTTTCGACAATGGACCGCCGGAGCGCTTTCGTCAATCCCTTCATCTTCCTGGTCAGTTGTGTGGTGGCTCACACCTTTTTGGCCGGACTGCTTCACCGGGTACCGGGACCGGGTCTCTTTCTCCAAAACCTGTTCATGGGTATAGCCATTCCGTTTCTGACGGCGGGCATATTTTTTCTCATCCTGACCCGCGTGTTCAATTCACCCGGTACCTATAAGGCCACCTTTCGAATCAATGCCTATGCGGCGGCCGTGGGCCTGGTAACGTGGATTCCCGTGGCTGGTATTTTCCTCGAGCTATACCGGCTTTATATTCTGGTAGTGGGCCTCCGCGCCGTTTACGCCATCAAAGCATCACGCGCCGTCATCACCATTTTTTTAACTTTGATCGTCTATACGGTTATGTTCAGAATGCTGTCCAACCTCACCGGCGGCCAGTTTATCAAGCTCCCAGGCTAGATACTCGGAGAAAATAAGAGAATTTATAATGGAAACCGTTACTGTAGAAAAACTGCCCGTGTTTACCGATGAACGGGGAGTCGTGTTCAATCCCATTGAGATGTCGGACCTGCGGGGTCAAGAAAACTTCCATGTGGTGACCAGCATACCACAGGCGGTCCGTGGGAATCATTACCACCAAAGAGGGGCCGAAACCCTCATTATCATGGGCCCGGCCCTGGTACGAATCCGGGAAAATAATCACCTTCGTGACATCGATATCCCCGACCGGTCCGTCTACCGTCTGATCATCCCGCCCGGTGTGCCCCATGCCATCAAACATACCGGATCGGAACCCGGCGTCCTGCTTTCGTTTAATACAATCGGTTACGCCCCCGAGAATCCGGATGTCGTCCGGGATGTTTTACTATAGGCTTTCAGATAATGTTTTTGGCAAGGCTAGAGGGAGCCCCCCTGAGTAAGGCGTACAAATCGTACGTCGTCGAAGGGGGGCGACCGATAACGTAGTCCAAAAACTTTATCTGGAAAACTATATAACTGAATTTTAGTATTTTATACCATGCACCCATGAATATAGGCCTTTTTATTCTCTATTGATATTGCGTATTTCCGGCACAAAGTATATCGGAAGCAGTGATAGAACGGGAATACAGGCCAGCACCATGAGCACGCTCTGGATGGTAAAGATATCGCCCAGTTTACCGACAATGGGTGAAAGGATTCCGCCGGTGCCAAAGGCCAGCCCCATCATCAGGCTGGCCACCATGGAGCGGCC
>JAOZUU010000204.1 GCA_029938515.1 Desulfobacterales bacterium
TCCCGGAGGGCCGTCATGGTCGGCAACAGGGCCAGGGCCGGACGGTTGTCCGTGTGCCCGCCTGAATCGGCTTCTGCCGTAAGATCATCGGCCATGGGTATTTGCCGGGCCAGTTCAGCTTCACCAGCGGTTATCAAACGGCTGTTCAGGAGTTTTTCAATGTGCTTGCGGGGTGGCGGGCTTAAAAATTGCCGGGCCACTTCTTCCCGGGAAACCTTGGCAATGATGCGGTTGGGGCAGACAATCTCTCCGCCGGCGTTTTGACGGGTGCCTTTGACCCGGTAGTACGTGACCGGCAGGGTCACATCCATAAACGCCGACGCGCTTACCAATCGAACCTGCCGTTGAAGGTAAAGCCGCACCGTCTCCATTTCGAGGGTTGAATCGATTGGCGAATGAATCAAATTGACGCCGAAAGGGAAATGATGTTGTTTTTGGGATTCCTGCAATTGCTGGATGGCCGTATCGATCTTGGCAAGGGGTAAACCGCCTGCACCGAAAAAAGCAAGTAATCCGGCCCGACCCGCCGCTTCGACCATCGATACCGATGAGATACCGTTGGCCATGGCCCCGATCACATAAGCGTAACGGAGACCGTAAAAAGATCTGAATTTCGGGTCACCCAGCTTTTCAGGAAGCAACGTTGGCGCAAAACCGAGCAAAGGTAAGGCGTGCCGAGTCGGGGGTGCGTCTTTTCCCACGATCATGGAACCTTCATGGCTGACAGCGATCTCATTTTCAAACTCAACCAGATAGACGGGCTGACGCAAACATAAAAGCGCCTCTCTGAAGGCCATTGATCCCCTGGCGGGCACAACTCCCCTGTCATGCCACCACCAGCCCGGGGCAGAACTCTCTTTTTTAAGTGACGGGGTCACCATTTGGAGGGATACGGCCATATTATTTGGATATTTAATGACTTTATTATAAACTAAATAATATATTGTATTTGAATATTTATGTCAAGAAACAACCGTCGGAAAATTGAGTCAAATACCGGGTTTTTTTAACTCCTGGGCCGGTTTTTTAACCTCTGGGATGGTACCGGCGATGGATTCGAATCAAATGATCCCTGGCGACGTGGGTGTATATTTGGGTGGTGGAGATATCGGTGTGTCCCAGCATGATTTGCACCGAGCGCAGATCGGCGCCGCCTTCAAGCAGGTGGCTGGCAAAGCTGTGACGCAGACTGTGGGGGGTAATTTTCTTGATTAAACCGCTTGAACGGGCGTAGCCTTTTAATAATTTCCAAAATCCCTGGCGGGTCATGGGTTTTCCGGCGCGGGCCACGAAAAGGTATTCACTGACACGAGATTTTAACAATAATGGCCGGGCGGTCGAGGTATAATCATCAATCCTGTCGCGGGCATGACTGCCGATGGGGACGATTCGTTCCTTGGCCCCTTTTCCCAGGACCCGCACAAAACCGGCTTCCAGATTGACGTTTCCCATCTTCAGGTGAATCAGCTCGGATACCCTCAGGCCGGCCGCGTAAATGGTTTCCAACATGGCGGCATTTCGCATGCCCGCAGGGCGCGATAAGTCCGGTGCGTTTAGCAACTGTTGAACCTCGTCGACATTAAGGACATCGGGTAGTTTCAGGGTGGTCTTCGGTAAATCAATTGTTCGGGTCGGGTCGGAATTGATTTCATTCATATGTAGCAGATATTTAAAAAATCCCCGCAACGAAACCAGATGTCGGGCACGTGATTTGGGTGATAATCCATCATTTCTCAGCGCGATGATATGTTTTAAAACCAGGGCGGTGTCAACGGCCTCGATGCGATCCACCTTCCGGGACTTGAGATGGGCCGTAAATCGGACGAGATCCCGGTAATAAGACTCGATAGTATTTCGGGATAATCCCTTTTCGGTGATCAGGTGGTTCAGGTAGTGATCGATGAGTGTGTCGATGGAAGACATTTATTGATTGAAGATCGTCGATTGAAGATTGTCGATTGTGGATAATCCTCAGATTTTTAATTATCAAAATCCAACAAATTTAGCACAACCATCATCACTATAAACGAATGACATAATCATCCAGTCCCAGGCGGTTAAGCACTTCAGCGCCATTGTTGGTAACCACCACCTGGTTTTCAAGCCGAACACCTCCCCACCCGGGCAGGTAGATCCCCGGTTCCACGGTGCAGAGCATACCCGCAGTTAAGACGGTATCACTGGTGGGGCTGAGACGGGGTTTTTCATGAATAGCGAGGCCGGTTCCATGGCCCAGACCATGGTTGAATTTGCCGGCAAAGCCGGCGGCTTCAATATGTCGCCGGGCAACTGCATCGACCGATTGGCCGCTCATTTCCGGTTTGATCGCAGCGATGGCCATTTCCTGGGCTTCACGGACCGACTGGTAGACCGACAAAAAAGTATCATCCGGTTCTCCAAGGATAACGGTTCGGGAAGTATCCGAACAATACCCCTGCCAGCGGGCACCCCAATCAAAAAGGATCGGTTCCGAGGGGTTGACCCGGCGATTTCCCGGGATCGCATGGGGCCGAGCGCTGTTGGGTCCACTGGCCACGATTACGGGAAAAGCAAGACCATCGACACCGGTTTCACGAAGTCTCTTTTCCATCTCCCAGGCGATGGCCTGTTCCGTCATACCCGGCCGAAGGGTCCGGACAACATCGGAAAAAACAGTTTCGGCCATCCTCAACGCCTGGCGTGTGTGGTCGATTTCCGTTTTGTCCTTTACAATCCGTAAGGATTCCACCAGATCCGTGGTCGCAACCAGCTCAATTTTCAATTCGGTTGTCTGGATGAGATCGCGAATTTTTTCGTATTGGGAAAACGACAACCGTTCCGCTTCGAAACCGAGGCGCCGCGCTTTTAAATCATTTAAAATCTCCGGCAGCGCAGGGGTAAGACCCTTATCATAGGTGATGACATCGTAATTCGGCGATTCCTCAGTAGCTTGAAGGGTATAGCGTCCATCGGTGGCCAACTTCAGATCATCGGCAGTGATGAATAACACGCCGGCCGTTTCATCATACTGGCCGTCTTCACCGGTAAAGCCGCTCAAATAGCGGCGATTTTCCTGGGTGCTCACCATGAATGTATCGATATCATCGACGGCGATTTTTTCCCTGACGTTTTGGATCCTAATGTCCAGAATTTTCTTCATATCAGTTTTCCACACAGGTGGCATCCGTGGTCTCCGGGAGCTTATTCGTATGTTCAACAATAATTTTTTGGGCCAATCCCTGCCCCAGGACAAAGCGTTTACAATCAGCGGATACCACCATTTGACCCTGGGGCTGGCGGGTGATGATCTCGATAATATCTCCGGGACGAAGCCCCATGGTCAGCAACCGTGTTTTTGCTCGTTGACCGCTGTTAATAGATTCGATTTTGACCCGTTCGCCCGTACGGGCCTGTGTCAGCGGCATCATGCGGGCCTGCATCTGCATGCATTCCCCGCAAATTCCGTAAATTTCCATCTTATGCTGCAGCATGTGAAATTTGTAGTTGCCTGCAATCTGTGTCTGCAACAGCTCCAACTGGTCATTTTCAAATTCGATAATCTTGCCGCATTTGGTACAAATCATATGGTCATGATGCTGGCAGGGATGACGGTGTTCATAGCGGATTTGACCGTTTTTAAACCGGTTTTTCTGGGCGAAACCGTAATCACACATCATTTTCAGTGTTTCGATTATAAACGTCGGTGAATATGCCTGGCCGTTCTGGGCCAATAATTGGACGACTTCATCAACTGTCAGATGACGCTCGGTGGTGAGAAAAATCTCCAATATCTTAAATCGATCCTCAAAATCATCGATGTTTTCTTGTTGAAATAATTTCCGAAATTGTTCCTTTTCCTGCGCATGTATTTGTCGCATCAAATATCCTTCCGGGTATATCGCCATGATCTCCGGTTAAAGAAATAATGATAAATCATGTATTTGTCAATTTTTCCAGGATGAGTGAGCATGGGATTTTTTTACAACGCCATCAAAAATGGAAAAGGGTGGCTCACAATTGAGCCACCCCTTAAGGAGAAAGGAGGAGGTATGAAACTGTTAATTATAACAAGCAAACACCGTGCCATTATGTAAAGTAAATTGAAATCCGGTTCGAATATTGTTGCGGTCTGAATCGGACCGGATCCATAATCACGCGCCGGGTTCCGATGGGTGATTATTTCGGAAATTGATCGAAACCTTGATAACAGTATGTCCAACGCTATCTAAATATAATTACCTCAATAATTTTACCTCAAAATATCAAATTGTTTTAATTTTATTTTATTGCTATTTATGTCATAACAATGAAAAAAGATTCAACCTTCATCCGATCGGCGATGGATTGAAAAGGATGATTGTGTTCAAAAGAACGGTATTTGAATTACAAGCATGGTAATCAAATTGGCGCATGGTTTCAAAATGGGGCTGTGCGGAATGTCGTTATGGTAGCAGATTTAAAAATAGGATCAAAAAAATGGGAGGCTATTGTCCGGGAAGGGGCGACTGAACTGGGTGTGGCCGTCGATGATGATGCCATGCATGGATTCAGTGTGCTTGCCGCCGAAATGATTAAGTTCAACCGAAAAATGAACTTGACCGCCATCACCGACCCGTTTGAGATTGCCGTCAAGCATATGGTCGATTCCCTGGCCGCCGCACCGTATCTATCCGATCAGGGGACGCTGCTGGATATCGGTTCCGGTGCCGGGTTCCCGGGCATCCCTTTAAAGCTCGTTCATCCGGAACGGATGGTTACCCTGATCGATGGATCGGCCCGTAAAATCAGTTTTTTAAGGCACGTGATTCGACTGTTGAATATCGATGGGATGATCGCCCATCAAATTCGGGCGGAACAAATGGGCGGAAACCGAGCGGAACGATTCGATATTGTCATCACTCGGGCTTTGGGCACCCTTAACAAGTGCGTGCAATTGGCATTGCCGCTGGTAAACAGAGAAAAAGGGATCATTATAGCCATGAGGGGCCGCATGGGTGAAGATGAAGTGCCATCGTTGCGCCGGCTGATCAACAAGCATCCGGTCTCCCGGCAGTCAGAGCAGTTGGATTATGATCTTACAGTCCGCCGTTTTTCACTTCCCCTTTTAAATGATCAACGAACGATCGTTGTTGTTCATTTCCCTGGCAGATGAAAAAGACGATCCATTGGCCTAAATCTGTTCTCTTGGGATAGACCAAAATATTCATTTAAAATATCAGAAAATGACGTCAAAGACTATCCTCGTACGGGATTAACTCATCGCGGCTATTCATTTTCATCGTCGGTTTTCTTCTTTTCCGAAAACTGTTCGAAAATATTTCGAAACGGGTTCATCTCCGTGAGGTTCCTCCGGGCCATTGTGGAAATATCCGTCCCCATTTCAAGCCATTTTTTGAATTGATCGTCAGCCGAACTTTTATGGGACAGGTAACTGGTGATGGTTTGCTGGAGGTGCTTTTGAAAAAAATCCATCAGGACATTATCGCCGAATTGGATAATCAGGTGTAATAACGGTACCGGCAGCAAACCAGTTTTATTTTTCGCCTGTTCCAGTAAAATCTGGGTCAGGACAAACGCCGTGACGTCTTCCTTGGTCTTGGCGTCAATGGCCTCCACCTGCCGGCCGTTGCGGATCTGCCGGGCGACTTCGGTGAGAGTGACATATTTGCTCTGTTCGGTATCGTATAATCGCCGGTTGGCATATTTTTTATA
>JAOZUU010000205.1 GCA_029938515.1 Desulfobacterales bacterium
GAGTGCTACCTTCACACGGTAGAAGTCGCAGGTTCAAATCCTGCACCGCCTACCATTCATATCAAGGGATTACGGTTCTTTCCGTAATCCTTTTTTCGTTTCTGCTACCAAATTTTTTCAAAAACAAACTTTATTTTTAATTCCCGTTTTCCAGCAAAATTTTTGACTTAAGTCAATGCGTTGGCGCGCTATCGATATTAAAAGGGATCAAAACATTGAATTTATTTGTGTCGTTCAGCGTGTTTAGGTATGGGGCCTGAACTAAACGACACATCATCTAACAACCAAAATATCAGGAGACAATTCATGTTCTGTTTTCAATGCGAGCAAACGACAAAAGGTGAAGGGTGCACCAAAATCGGTGTATGCGGAAAACAGCCGGACGTAGCGGCCCTTCAGGATCTTCTCATTTATGCCCAGAAGGGTCTTTCGCTGGTTGCCGTTGAAGGCCGCAAGGCGGAGGTGGTGGACCCGGCCGTGGATAAATTCACTAACGAAGCGATTTTTTCCACGCTGACCAACGTTGATTTTGATCCGGACCGATTTGTTGCCCTGATTAGCGAGGCCGTTCAGCTTAGAGAAGCCCTTAAGGAAAAAGTTCGTACCGGTGGCGGGAAGGCCGCTTTTTCCGGGGATGTTACCAATTTTACACCGGCGGGATCATTGGACGCGATGGTGGCCCAGGGTGAAAAAGTGGCGATCAATGCGGATCCGGACATGGACCCGGATATTCTCGGATTAAGAGAGCTGTTGATATATGGACTTAAAGGCGTGGCCGCCTATGCCGATCATGCCCGAATCCTGGGGCAGGAAGATGATCAGGTCTATGCCTTTGTTCACGAAGCCATGGCCGCAACCCTCAATCCGGATCTTTCCGTCGATGATTACGTGGGACTGGTCCTGAAATGCGGCGAAATCAACTTGCGCGCCATGGAGCTCCTCGATGCGGGCAATACCGGTACCTACGGCCATCCGGTTCCCACCAAAGTACCTCTGGGCGCCAGGCAGGGCAAGGCCATTCTCGTGTCAGGCCATGATTTGAAAGACCTTGAACTGCTCCTGCAGCAGACCGAGGGAAAAGGGATCAATATTTATACTCACGGTGAAATGCTCCCCTGCCACGGGTATCCCGAGCTAAAAAAATATTCTCATTTTTACGGTCATTACGGCACCGCCTGGCAGAACCAGAAAAAGGAATTTGCCCAGTTCCCCGGCGCCATCCTGATGACCACCAATTGTATCCAGAAACCGAAAGAAACCTACCAGGAGAATATCTTTACAACCGGTCTGGTGGGTTGGCCCGGGGTCACCCATGTTGCCGATAAAAACTTCACCCCAATTATTGAAAAAGCACTGAAACTTCCTGGATTTACGGAAGATACAGATGGTAAAGAAGTGACGGTCGGTTTTGGCCACAACGCCGTTCTGGGCGTTGCGCCCCAGATAATCGACGCCGTCAAAAACAAGGCCATCCGCCACTTTTTCCTGGTGGGTGGCTGCGATGGCGCCAAACCCGGGCGAGATTATTACACGAAATTTGTAGAGCAGGTTCCCGAGGATTGCGTGGTACTCACTCTGGCCTGTGGCAAATTCCGCTTTTTCGATAAAGACTTGGGTGATATCGGTGGTATTCCGCGGCTTCTCGACGTGGGCCAGTGTAACGATGCCTATTCGGCTATTAAGATCGCCTCAGCCCTGGCCGATGCCTTCGATTGCGGGGTCAATGATTTACCCCTGTCCATGATCATCTCCTGGTATGAACAGAAAGCCTGCGCCATTTTGCTGTCGCTACTCCACCTGGGAATCAAGGATATTCGACTCGGACCGACGCTGCCGGCATTTATTACACCCAATGTCCTTGACGTGCTGGTAAATAATTTCAATATTATGCCCATCGGCACGCCGGAGGAAGACCTGAAAGCAATTTTGGGGTAGGTTACCATTGGCGATTGAAGATTTGCGCGTTTTACTCAATTCAATCACCAATCGACAATTTTCAATCAGAAATGTAATGGGAGAAAACCAATGAAATGCCCGGGACAGGACACCCAATATTGGGACGCAAACGCAATTTTCGAGGCCAAATGCCCTGAATGTGAACACGTGGTCGAGTTTTTCAAGGATGATACGACCCGCAAGTGTGGTAATTGCGGATATCGGTTCGTCAATCCGAAAATGGATTTCGGTTGCGCCGCCTACTGCCAGTATGCCGAGCAATGTATCGGAGACTTGCCGCCGGAATTGCTGGCTCAAAAGGAAGACTTGTTAAAAGACCGGGTAGCTATCGAAATGAAGCGATACTTCAAGACCGATTTCAAACGAATCGGACACGCTACCCGGGTAGCCCGTTACGCCGATCGAATCGGAAAAGCCGAAGGCGCCAATATGGCGGTGGTGCTTTCAGCCGCTTACCTGCACGATATCGGTATCCATGCGGCCAAACAAAAACATGGCAACACGTCCGGACGATTCCAGGAACAGGAAGGGCCACCCATCGCTCGTTCCATTCTGGAAAAACTGAAGGCCCCCGATGGCATGATCGATGAGGTGTGCGATATTGTCGGCCATCACCATCATCCCCGGGATGAAGAAACCTTGAATTTCAAGGTTCTTTATGATGCCGACATGATCGAAAATCTGGACGAACAACGCCGGGAATCATCCCTGGACATGGATCGGTTATCCCGGATCATCGAAAAGTCACTGTTAACAGAGTCAGGTAAGGTTGAAGCAAAGAAAACACTCCTTGCCACGAATACAAAATAGCCGGAGGAATGGATCGTGAAAATAACTCGAAAAATCATTCAAATCGACGACGAATTGTGTGACGGTTGCGGAAACTGCGTGCCCGGCTGTGCCGAAGGCGCATTGCAGATCATCGATGGCAAAGCCCGCGTCGTGGCCGATAAATTTTGTGATGGATTGGGGGCGTGTATCGGCGATTGCCCCACCGGTGCCTTGAAGATTATCGAAAGAGAAGCGGACGATTTCGATGAAAGGGCCGTGGAGGCCCATCTGGCGTCTCTTCCGAAACAGGCCCCTGACATCAGCCCGGCGGGATGCCCGTCGGCCAATATCGAAATGCTGACGCCGATATCATCCTGTGAACAGGCCAACGAACCGACCAACCTCCCCACCGATCAGGCCTCGGCGTTAGCCCACTGGCCGGTCCAGATTCGCCTGGTACCTCCGGAAGCGCCTTTTCTAAAGGGGGCCAGCCTGTTGATCGTGGCCGATTGTGTGCCCATCGCATTTCCATCGCTTCATCGCGATTTTTTAGGGGGAAAAGCCGTGATGATGGGATGCCCCAAGTTTGATGAAGTGGAAATGTACATTGAAAAGTTCGCCCAGATTTTTACCGTGGCGGGGATCAAGGATATTACCGCTATGGTGATGGAAGTTCCCTGCTGTTCCGGACTTCCCATGATTATTCAAAAAGGATTGGAAAAAGCCGGTAAAACCGTCCCCATGGAGGAAGTGGTGATCAGTACCCGGGGACAAATTCTGGAAAGACGAAAAGTGGCCTAATCGGTTAGTAAAGCCTGGCGAATATCTGGGACGTTCCAATGCCCCACCGCCTGGGCATCATTTTATATAGCGGGGATCATTTACATTCATAGGGGCAACCCCCGTGGTTGCCCGGCCCTCCGTCGGTTACCCATTCGAATCAGATCAGGAAAGGGATTTAGGGCAGGCACAGGGGCCTGCCCCTACGAAATCTTTCTCGGACAGGATTTCCGCAAATCGGGCGCCACCCGTGCTTTTCTTTTTATAAAGAGCGATACAATCCCTGATGATATCGAGTACTTGTTCCTCGGTAAAAATTCCGGGCAGTTCCCGGGCCAACCGGGGATGCCGGCCAAGCTTACCGCCAAGCTGAACCCGGTATCCGCTTTGACCGGTTGCCAGCGTGCCGGTGGGACACACCGCCATACATCGGCCGCAGGACAGACAGCGCTGATAATCGATCAGGGGCCCCTCACCACTTTCCGGCAGTTGAACGGCGTCTTCCCTGCACTCATCCACACATGCCTCGCAATTCGAACAGGCCGCATCCGTCACATCGGGAATCGCCGCGCCGATAATTCCGATATCCTTGATTTGAGGCTGGGAACAGGCATTGGGGCAATCGGCCAAGGCAACCCGGAACTCATGATGAAACTTCAAATCACCCGCCACCGTTTGCCTTAAAAAGCCGAGGATATCCGCATCCTTGAAAAGCGCCTCGATTTTTTCAACCAAATTGTCGGAGATGATGGCCCGGTTGGGACATCCCGAGGAGCCGAAACACCGACCCACCTGGTAGCCTTTGATTTCATGCCCCTGTTTTTTCAAGTATCGTGCCTGGGTGGCCTTGACCTCGGCCAGGGTGACAATCTTCTTGCCTCTGGCAATGGCCTCTTTTTCCACCCTCACCCGAACCCGTTTACGCACAAATAGCGGCACCTTTTTAATAGCAGCTTCCGCGTCATCCGACCATTGCATCGATTTTTCGTCTCCTTTCCAAAAATAAAAAATAACCCTGTTCGTGTAGAATTCAAGAGGACCGGCAATTTTACGAACGTTTGGATGTCCCTTAAGCGCTACGTTATTTTGTAAACGTTCAAAGATTGCAATTATACGATACGAGGTTGTTTTGAAAGATGAACGTCGAACATCCAACATCGAACGTCCAACATCGAATGAAAAAACAAACACCCAATACCTAACATTCAACGATTATTTCTTAATAATTGCCCCGCAACATGATTGGTTGCTTTGGTATTTGATAACTGTTCAACGGTCTTTATGATTCGCACCGAATACTCGAACAGCCTTTCTTCCAGATCATATGTCTGTTTCTTCATCTTTTTCCATTCAACGTTCGATGGTAGACATTCGATGTTCATTTTTTTAAGTCCTGCCTGGGTAAAACAACTTAGCGCTTATGCCCGGATGTCTCGTCAGGCTTGACAGCCAATCTATCTTTTCTTATGATTGAGCCGATCTTGCTTAGGGTCACGGCCAAAAAAGAATCCATCCGCCACGGCGGACTTGTCTTTTAGCCTGTACTGAATACGAACCAAAATCCGGTGCAATATTTGTGGATTTATTTTTTGCCGCAACCCTTGCCTTCGCTCTTTTTCCCGTCAACTAAAACTGTCAGAAGCGATATAGCCATGAAAAGTTCAGTTATCATTCTGCTTTTGGTGTCCCTCGGAACGTTTTTTTTAGGTCTCTCCCCTGCCCTTGGCGACAGCTCTGGTGATAATTTATCGCCCTTGAGTGTCAATCAGGCCATTGACAATGCCCTAGAAAACAATCCCATGATTGAAATAGCCGCGGCCCAGGTGGCCGCTGCCAAAAACCGTATCGGTCAGGCCCGATCCGGGCTCCTTCCCCAGGTCGATTTAAACGGTACTTTTGACCGAACCACCAATCCCATGTGGGCCTTCGGTACCCAGTTGAATCAAGGCACTATCGAGCAGAGTGACTTCGCTCCGGACCGACTCAATAATCCCGACCCCATCAACAATTTCGGGGCAGATCTTTCCCTGGGGTGGACCTTGTATAACGGCGGGCAAATCCGCATTGAGCAGGAGCAGACTTTGATGGGAGAAGAAATCGCCGCTCTCGGTCTGGTCCGCGCCCGCCAGCAGGTGATTGCCCAAACGGCCGGCGCTTATGCCGGTTTATTGATG
>JAOZUU010000206.1:0-4874 GCA_029938515.1 Desulfobacterales bacterium
GGATGCATCGGCTTTTTTGACAACGATAGTTGGGATGCATCGGCGCTTAAAATGTGAAGTTTTTTTCGCGAGGCCTTAGGATTGCCGCCATCGGTTTTCGTCATTCAATCCGTAGATCACTTCTTCAGAGCCATGGGCCATCACTTGCCGGATAATGCCATGGCCGCTAAGATTATTCAATCCGGAAACAAGCGCTTCCTGGGAGTCGTTCCATATCCCCTTCATGTTTTTAATGGACAAAGTATCACCGGCATCAACCAGACCGCAACACAACAGGTAAAGGGATATCGTTCCCGTATCAAGCCCGAGCTTGAAAATCCTTTGGCTCATTGTGGCTGAGTGGTTGTGTCCCATTATTTATCCATAAAAAAATTTTGACCTAAGGAAGCGCACTTAATTTTTTATAATCGATTGCTTTGGCGTAGTTTTTCAAATCTTCCTTACTAATATCATTTCCTTCGATGGAGACCAGAAAGCGATTCACGACCATAATTTTAATATCGCCCTTTTTAGTGGTGGGGGTGTACTTAACAATCGCCTTCTGACCCTTAATTTTTTCCAATTTCCCCCCGTCGGCCGCAGCAAACGCCGGATTGGTAAACAGCATCATCATCCCCTGCATCATGGGAGAATCGGTCACAATCTGAACCGTGATTCGGCTGTTGTCTTTTTTGAATTTTCTTTCCGCTGTCACCCCGCCGCCAAACATGGCCGCACCCATGGCCTGGGAAGAGGCGTTCTCGGCCGTCCATCCCGGTAACGGTTTGGGCAAAAATACCTCCAGTTGACCGCCTTTTTTCTGGCGAATCAGCTGGGCCGCATATTCAAGACTGCCGGCGGCACTCGAGTAATCACCGTCCTTATAATATTCCAAGCCCTCTTTTACCGAATCCTCAACATCATCGGCACGGGCGCTGCCGGCGATCCCAATAATCAGAACTCCCAACAATACCGCTAAAAAATTTTTCGCTCTTAGTTGATGCATTGCCTGCTCCATTTAAGTTTAACCTGAATTATTCGAGCACTTTTCGAAGATTGATAAAATTGCTCCGGTCGAAACCAAGGGTCTTGAAAAATGATAACAGATCCGTTGAGTTCCATCTGACGGAGGTATAAACGTTTTCAATACCCAGAGATTTATACCGGGAAAATATTTCCCTGGCCATCAGTTCGCCGATTCCCTGGCCCATGTATTTTGGATTGACACCCAGGGTGGCAATCCAGGCACTCTTGGAAATACCAAACCCCATGGTCAGAATGTAGCTGATCATGAATCCCACCACGTTGTCGTCCAGTACGGCGACAACGCAAATATCCTCTTCCCTTCTGGCATGGTTTTCGATTATTCGGTTAAAGTCTTCATCGGCAGGTTTTTGAATGATATCGGCATAAATCCTGCGGATGGGAGGCGCATCTTCGGCTGACAATTCCCTGATTTGAATTTTATTCACGATTTTTCCCTTTGTTTGTGTGTTTAAAGGTTGAAATTACTAAAATTACACATCAGTCTGATAGCGAATTAATCGATCCGAATGATTTTTACATCATGACCCACCCAGTTCGGCGGCAGATAGACTCTACCGCTGTTACCGCTTTGCTTGACTTTTTTTTCAATCATCTCCTCGCCAAAGATTTCGAATTTTACCTTGTTTTGCCTGGGAACGGAAGCGTTATTTTCTTCCCTCAGTTTTTTCTCTTCCGGCATGGGAAAACCTCTTTATCGATTATATCCAACCAATTCAGGGTTGACCGGTTGGGAGTGAATTCTAATTGGAACAACGCCCGGAAACTCGATTTATAGCATAGACAAGTTAAACCAGGATTTCATCGTGCTGTTTAGCATAGCTTTTTTGTATGTCTGGTGACAGACGTTCGTCCTTGATTTCAAGGAGGGACACCATAAAAGTTTCCTATGAAATGGCAACAATATCAACCACAATAATATGACCCGAATACCATTGTGGCCTGATGGGGTCAAGCTATTTTTTAGCTGTATTGTAGCGTTCGATTTCTGATTTTTACTCTGACTTCTGGATTGGGGCGCAGGAAGAGATAACGTTTTCCGGGAGTGCAGCAACCTCTGGCATCACCCCGGTGGTCAGGTCGATACGGGTGAGCGCGATAAGATATGAATAGTAGGCAAACCCTTGTTACGAAGGATAGATGTCAAATACGCTGCTCATGTTTTTCCTAAGTTCTTTGATGCTTCGCTATCAAAAGCAACTCCCTTAAGATTACAATAGGCTGAATCATAAGCGTTTGAATAAAAAGGATGAGCTTTTACCGATTATCCACGAGAAGCTCAAGGCCGAAATCTGCAGTCTCATCTGCAGAGGAAATCAAGGGTTGCGTCTTTTCAATACGACCCTCGGCAACGGTCTTCCCGTTCATATGATTTGCCCATGTATTCAGGATCAAAGGCTTCAGCAGGAGAAAAATGGCAAATCAGAAACGATACATTATACCGATGTTAGCACCAAACCCGTCATACGTTAAATCATGCTCAGAATGTCTCCCAACACCGTCAAATTCAATGGTGGTCTCAGTGTAACGATACACACCCTCTATAAAACCACGGATATGCTCGCCGCCAAACGACCAGCCCACCAGGCCATAGAGTCCCCAATTACCATCTGTTGAACCGGCATCCGAGTCAAAGACAAAATAAGAAGCACCACCTCCCAGGTACAATTCTATGGGGAAGGTGTAGCGGGCACCAAGGTCAAAGACGTGGGTGTCAATGCCATCAGAAATAACGACTTCCTGATCATTGGGCAAATCAAATGAAATATCGTCACCGGCATAATAGGTCCAGCCCAGATCAAGTGCAAAAGAGCTCCCTATACTGCCCCGGAGTCCGAAGCCAAACGAGGATTCCGATTCACCTGAATCCCACCAGGATCCCATAGCCTGGATAGATCCGCCAGCATGGGCGCTGGTGACAATAAAAACCGAAAAAACAACCCAGACACAAAACATTTTCAATGCATTACTTTTCATTTCTTTCTCCTTTTTTCATCCTCAATTTGGATAAAACAGCGTATGATCAGGCCTGGCTGTCGTCACGCACCGGACCGGTGGTATGGTGAACGGGAGGCGGATAATTATCCCGACTGGCAGCGGTGACGGCCCGGTTGGCGATATCCTGGACCTTTTCGTAGGCCAGTTCACTCTTCTTGGCCAGATCGATGATTTGAGCTGCTTGTGACGCCACCGCCTTTTCAAGCGCCTCGATCTTACCCAAGAGCACGTTCTTTTTACCTTCAAATCGGGCTTCCATGAGTGTCTTGTCGCGTTCAAAATCCCGTGTCAGTCGTTCTGTAATCTCGGCCACCGCTGTCTGGACGGCGGATTCGTTGCGTTTGGGGAAACTCTCCACTTCTTTTTGCAGGACCGTCATCTCTTGTTCACGTCCGGTAATCTCTTCTTCGCGAGCGTCAATTCCCGCCGTCCGCTGCTGGATTTCACTTTCGAAATCAGCGCGCTTGACGGCGATTTCCTTTTCAAGGGTCTGCAACTCGTCTTCCAGGGCGTTTTTTTGCTGTTCTTTTTTCCGGGAATAGGCGTACTCATAAGCTTCTTTTTCCCGTTGACGTTGCGTATCAAGTGCTTCCGCCTGCTCCTTAACCTGTCGATTCTGGTCCTCCCCTTCCCGCTGCCACCGGGTACGCATCTCCTTCATTTCCGCTTCGAAGGTTGCCGTCTGAGCCGCCATCTCTCCATCAAATTGATCTTTTTTCGTCCGCTGGGCGTCGATCAGAGCAGCAAGATCGGAAGCGGCCGTTTCCACGCCGTAAAGGGTGTCAAGCTCTCCTTGTTTGGTTTCGATGGCAGACTGGATTTTACGGTAGGTTTCGATTTCGGTCTCGAAACGTTCCGCCAGGTCGTTTAATTCACGGCTGATCGCACCCCGCAGGTTGTGAAGGCGCTTTACGGGATCCTGCGCTGTCTGGGCGTCGGCCGTGGCTGCAGCCACCTGTTTTTCCATCCGTTTTCGGGCCTTTTCAGCATCCAACAGATCCTTGTTCAAATTTTCGAACCGCTTTTTAGCCGCCTCATAGGTCTCTAGCAGTTCCTTTTAGGTGTTGGTCATGGAAACATTGGGAAGATCGGTTTGGTCATTCATTGAAGCATCCTATCAGTTAGTGTTTTTTGTTCTTATTCTCTATGGTTCTTTCCGGTTTATCTTGAATTTATCGAAGTCCCGATCATAGCTGTATAAGAGGTTTTGAGTATCTTTTTCCAGGCAAGCAATCAGATAACAGTCTACAATTTCCACATTTTTATCATGCCACAGTCCCAGTGTCCTTTGAATAATTTTCTTTTCCTTAATAATAATTCCTTTATATTTGAGGAGGTCCAATAGGCTGTTGGCAATATGTTTTTTAGGAATTTTATAAAAACTTTTTAAAACGAATACCACCTGGAATAATACAATCAGCTTCAACTCAACCTTCATTTCACCCAGTTCAAGCGATTCAAAAAAGGCATACAGTCTTTTATATTTCCTGCCTTTATCAAATGTTAGAAATCGAATCAGGACATTGGTATCCAAAAGAGCGATCATTTATGCCATCCTTCAATAAAACCAGTCTTTGTTGCCTTCTCGATGTCTGCTTTGGATGGTTTGGTTTTTCCGGATGCATAGTCACTGAAGATCCCGAATAATCGATCAGTCAAAGATCTCTGATTCGTTTCTTTGGGAAGCGGTTTCAATAAAATACCATGTGAATCAGAAACAACATCAATCTGGTCACCAATTTCGATCTGGTATTTTTTTCTTAATGAAATGGGGATGACAACCTGGCCCTTTGGAAAGACCTTCATTTTAATGGATTCTTTTGTACCGGTTTCCATTACCGTTCTCCTTTAAA
>JAOZUU010000206.1:4884-5671 GCA_029938515.1 Desulfobacterales bacterium
ATAGAAAATAACGAAGTATAACATGGATGTCAATATCTTTTTTGCCACCTAACCGGTAAAAAATGCAGCCATTCAATCTGTTGGAGAACAATCGGGAAAGGGAATAACCTAAGAGCTTGCACAAAAATAATTTCACATTTTAAGCGCCGGCGCATCCCGCCTGGCTGCGTTGCGAAGGAACGGAATATGCCTGATATTCCTTAGCTTCCGCGTCTTGTCAGGCGGACGTTTTAACATTAAAAATTGCAAACTTATTTTTGCGTAAGCCTTACCCCTTAATCAACCGCGGCAGCATCATTTGGTGTTGCGGGCATATGGACTTGGGATTTTGATAAACGGCACCGGCAAAGGCGGTCAGATACTTGCGCAGGTCCTTCATGGCCACCACTTCATCTACCTGGCCATGCTGAGCACAATACAGGGGCCGGGAATAATCATGATATTCCTGGGCCATCTTGTTCATTTTGTCGACGATCGGGTCCAGCTCCCGGCCGGCGTTTTTTTCTTTGACCAGCCGCCGGGAATAAGTGGCCGCCGCGGCGGTTTCACCATGCATGACGTATACTTCGGTGGTGGCCAGGCCCAATGTAAAGGCATTATGCCGGTTAGCCACGGGGCCGCCCATGATATAATGGGCCGCGGCGGTTCCTTTTCGAAGCAGGACCAGAATCTGGGGGACGTCCGTTTGCTGGATGGAATAGATCAGGCTCTGGCCGAGACCTAAAAGCTCAGCTTTTTCGGCGATATCGCCCACATCGATGCCGGATGTGTCCTGAAACCAGATAAT
>JAOZUU010000207.1 GCA_029938515.1 Desulfobacterales bacterium
GTGTATTGATGCAGCCAAATCCTGAATCATACTTAAAACACGAGGCCCGACAAACCTGAGAGCTTCCGACGGCTCGCTCCCGGAAAAGACGGTCTTGATTCGCTTTAAATTGTAGTTTGATCCTAATCTCGATAAGAATTCCCGTATGGATTTCCTGGTCCTTGGTGTCTCAAAACGGTATCTTTTCCTGATCTGACGAAAAAGTGCATTCAATGTTTTTGGAACGGCAACATAAGGCAATCGCCCGTCCGTCCTGTTCTTCAGGAGAGGACCACCAATTCCGAAATATCTGACAACGGATTCCACGCCTGGAATTCCATGCCGCAGCGCAACAAAGAATCTGTCAACGTCGTAATGATTATGATGGGCAAGGCCAAAGGCATTGTAAACCGGGAAGGTCTTTCCCTTCTCTTCCTCCATTCTTTCAGTTGTTCTTGCCATATCCCTGTTTGTTGAAGCGAATCGGCTGTGAATCATCTTGGCCCACCGGAAAAAGCTCTCAAAGACTAATCCATCTTCGAGGCCGCCCGGCGGATTCCTCAGGTTCTTCCAGAACATGGTTGCATAACCGTAGAACAAGGCATCAGCCGTCTGATCTCTAAGCTGAACATCATCAATATACTTGAGGGAATAGTTGCCCACAAACTCTATGATGATGCGTGCCAGAATCTTTGTGAATTCAGATTCTGTCTCCTCATCCAAAGATTTAATATAAATCAGCATAAAGCGCGAATGATCTTTTTCCAGAAGGTCGTACGCACGGGGCAAAATTATCCATGAAAGTGAAATGTCCTCTAAATCCTCAAAGAGTTTCGCAGGATGCATTGTCCTGTTTATCAATGCGTAAGTCGCTTGAGGGTCCATTTCGTCCAGAATTGACCGTGCTCTGGAATTCTTTCTTGAATTCGATATGATGCCTCTTCGTATTTCTCCTATATTCTTCATTAAAATGGGATACATCAGTTCGACATTATCGCTAACCGGCCCTATTAATTTCCAGGCCGGCGCAGTCATTTTAAAAAGCGTCCAACAAAGTTGTTCGTCAAAACCGATTCGTCCAAGTGTGGGAATAATGCTAAGCTCTAATAATCGATTGAATCGATCAGAAAGCGCCATCGTCTGCATGTTTTGAATGGCCATATCGTATTTTTCTTGAGCTTCCTGTTCAAATGATTCGATTTGTTCTCCGAATGTATTTGGCTCTGCTAACCGCATACTTGTGCTCTGTCTCATAAAGCCTCCTTATTCAGGTCAGGCGCTTTGCATCTCCCGCCGGTCGGCCATATCCGTCAGGGTCCTCTCCCGGGCCTTATCGATTCCAAGAGCGGCGCGTTTTTGATCGATATGGTCAATCATCAATCTTGCCATTTCATGAGGATCGGCCGTAAAGCCCCATTTGCCCAGTCCCTGGGCTTCCATGTTTTCAAACAAAAGCCTGTGAAATTTGGTTTCTTCTATAATTGGAAAGGTGACGCCGAAAACAGTATATACGCCGGAGGCCACGAAATACTGCCCGATAGCGAGGGCCTTTTCGCTGTACCACTCGGGCGCTGCTCCGGCCACCGGCAGATCGGCGATACTGTCACCCAGGCCGCCCACTTTCACCATCTCCGCGCAGGCAATCAAAATCCGGGTGTTATCGACACAGGCGCCCAATCCCAGAACCGGCGGCATGCCGACCGCTTCACAGACTTCTTTGAGCCCAGGACCGGCATAAAAGGCCGCCTCGGGGGTGCACAGCCCTGCCTTGGCCAGGGTGATCTGCGAGCAGCCGGTTTGAAGCACCAGGACGTCATTTTTGATCAATTCCTTTACCAGCTCGATATGGGCCCAGTCCTGTTTGACCCTGGGGTTTACGCAGCCCACGACACCGGCAACGCCGCGGATACGGCCGTTGATGATGTTGTCATTCAGGGGCGTGTAAGACGCCCTGAAAGAACCGCCAAGCATATAGTTGATATACTCATAGGAGAAACCGTGCACTCCCATGGCTTTGTTCCGGGGAATATCAATTTCAACCGTACGATTTTTAAATCGGTCAATGGCCTGTTTCACAATCGCGTCGGTACATTTGCGGGGCTCATGCTCATCGAACTCGATGTGCTCGGCCCCTTCGATCCGACAACTGGGATTGGTAGTGAAGATCTTGGTCCCGTAACATTTGCCAACTTTTACCAGACCCTGCTGAATACACTGGACGTCAACTCCGAATGCATCCACGGCGCCGGTGACCAGCACCGCCTCGGTTGACATGAAGTTGCCGGCATGCGCAATGCCGTGACGGGAGAGCATCTCGAGCCCTGAACAGCACATGCCCACCAGGTTGAGGCCGTTTGCACCGACCGCTTTGGCCGATTCGACAAGCTCCGGATCATTGACCGCTTCCACAATCGATTCGAGCAGGTAAGGCTCGTGGCCGTGAATAATAATGTTTACATGGTCCTCCTTCAGGCAGCCCATATCGACTTCCCCATGGACCGGGGTGGGGGTGCCGAAAAGAATGTCTGAAATTTCAGTGGCGACCATGGAGCCGCCCCAGCCGTCTACCAGGGCGGTACGGCTGATTTGCTTGGTGAGATTCTGGTAATCCTGATCCATTCCGGCATGGGTGCGCTGCAGCAGCTCCATAACTTCCAGCATGGCACCGCGCGGAACGATATCGAGCTTCCGCCAGGTTTCCAGGGTTTTTGGCGGCACCCGTTTGACAAACGGAATTTCGCCTTCGGTCATATGGAAAACCCGTTCCATCTCCGTGCAGACATCAGTCGCGACAGCATTGACTTCGCGCCCCTCGGTTTCGATACCCAGCGATTGGGCGACACCATTCAATTTATTGGTGTCTTTGATTGTATAATCTTTTATTTTCCCGCTCAGCACCCCCTTGAGCAGATTCAGCATGTTTCTTCCGTGACTTGAATGGGCGGCGGTTCCGGTTGCCACCATGCGGGCGAAATTTCGCGATTGAATCGTGTCGATGGTAGCGCCGCACACGCCTTCTTTGGCATACGGGTCTTTTGAGTTTAAGCGGCAGGGACCCATCGCGCAGTGTTTGCAGCAGGCGGATTTGGCGCCGATCGGACACGGTTTCATGCCGGCGGCCCGGTCAAAAGCGGTTTCAACCTGGTCTGCTTGTGCTTTTCTGAGCATCTGCGCCGTGGACTTACAGCTGGTCCAGTCCGCGATGTTTGTTTTTTTCGAGGAGAGAATTTTAATGTCTTTATTTTCTTCCATGGTAGCCTCCTCCGGCGGATGGCGGTCGCCGGATAAAATATTCAAGTTTGCAAATAAAAAACTGAGCGTTCGTTACGCTGCCTGCCTGACGCAACATTTTGATATATATAGAATTTACTTGACTCAACAACGCTCAAGGCTGTCATAATTTAAGTGTGTGCATATTCTGCCGCTTAGAGCCACAACGTGGCCCTATCCACCTGAATAGTACCACCATGTGGTCCTGTCAAGCTTTTTTTGAAAAAATAAAAAAACTTTCACATTGGGCCACCATGTGGTATAAAAAATATATTAAAGGAGGGGGCTAAAATGGAAAAACAGGAATTGGCTGAAATTAGGAACCATATGGGGAAAACGCAGAAACAACTGGCACAGTTGCTTGGTATTTCTCTTAAAGCCATAAAAAGTTTCGAGCAGGGGTGGCGAAATATTCCGGCTTATATCGAGCGACAGGTATTATTTCTTCTGGCAGCGAAAAAGGCGCTTAATAAAAACAACAAACCCTGTTGGGAAATTAAAAAGTGCCCTATGACCATAAGACAAAACTGCCCGGCATGGGAATTACAGGTAGGACAACTTTGCTGGTTTATCAATGGGACGATGTGTCAGGGAAAAGTGCAGCAAGACTGGTCCGAAAAGATGAAGATATGCCGAAAATGCAAAGTTTTTAAATCGATGATACCATTCATCGGTTCAGATGATCAGAGTTCATAGGTTCACCGAAAATCTCAACCACAGTAATCCTGAACCTCTGAACCTGTAAACGTCAACAGACCGGACGCACTCGCGCCGCCATTCTAATCCAACAACCGCTTTTCTCCGGAAAGTTTCTGTATATCTCCAATTCGCTGGGTGACTTCCAGGACACCGAGATATTTCTCCTGCGCATCTCTTACCGGAAAATACCGGATCAAAACCTTATCATTGCCGAAATCAATCCAGAATTCAGCTTTCTCCAATTCACCTTTTTTAAATCCATTGACAATTCGTTCTACCTTATCAATGCTTTTTCCCGGATGGCACTTGACGACCTTTCGGCCTATGACGGATCGGCTCCGGACAAAGATCTTTTCTCTATCGAGCCGGTTGAAATAGGCAACCGTATCATCGGCATCGACAAAAGTAACCTCGAACGGTAATGTCTCCATAATTGCATCGATCTGTTCATACGTAAGATTGGATATCAGGCTAGTTCTGGCTGCCTTTCCCCCTTCAATCTCTTTCAGCATCGACACAATCTTTTGTTCGAAACCCTCACCATACACACCGGCACTGAAACCGTTGAAAGAATCCACCAGGTATGCGTTGTCTTCTTCAGTAAAAGCTTTTCTGCCTATGGCGTACAGCACATCGTTCTCTTTCCAAATATGGTTGGCACGAATCTCTAAATATTCTAGGCCCTTTTTCTTAAATTCAGCCTTTTTATCTTTCTCCATTGTATTGATGTGCGCTGTTTCAATGGCCATCTGATCGAGAAGTGATCTTTCATATTCGTGTTCACTCAGCATGACACGTATGGGACCATCTTCAGGAATTCCTCTCTTGATCAGCAATGGGAATAGCCACTCCTCTTCTTTTTTATTGTGAATTCTATCGCCGAATTCGAGTAAAAAATCGATGATACGCTTCATGGAAATCACGTCAGAAGTTATTTGCGGTAATTTATCGAGCGTCCGCCTTAAAATATCCATGGCTCTCTCAATCATCTCATGATCGGCAACGAGAATTTCATCCCATCGTTTGTTATCCATTTGCTCTCCTTTGCATAAAATTTTTAAAAAACTGCAACTGGTGGAATGTAACAAACCACAATTTAATTAAAAATCATTTTATAATAACCATACCACTTTGTATCCATCGATGTCATTGACTTAAATCAATTCTGTATTCCAGCAAGATATTGCTCCGGCGACTAAATACCCTAAAGCCGTCATTCCGGTGAAGGCCGGAATCCAGGAAAACACTGGATGCCGGATCAAGCCCGGCATGACGAAATTGGCCTATTTAATTGCCGGGTTAATATCAGAATCCCGGGTGGATAGGCTTGCCTTGTATATCACAATGTGGTAATTAATTTGGAATTGATCTAAATCAATGTTCAAACTATCTCGATCATATTCCGAACATCGGAGGATGAAGGCGTCAAACCGTAGTAGCGATAGGGGTAAAAAGTATCATCATTCAGCAATAGAATTGAGGGGTTGCGATGATTCTAAAAGATGAATTTAAAAAAATGATTTCAGAATTATCGAAAAAATTTACCATTCCGCCAATAGCGAACATTTTTTTCCCGCCTTTCTATAAAGGCGGCCAACCCAAAGATGCCCAGTTCATGGCCATAAGTCTTGAATGCGGGGCGGTCGGCGTCAGCTTTGTTCTCCTGCCTGATGAAAAAATGGAAGAATACACTGCTTTG
>JAOZUU010000003.1:0-17266 GCA_029938515.1 Desulfobacterales bacterium
ATCCTGTCTTGTTAAATCCCCGGGCTTTGTCATACCGGGAGTGGTAAAAAGCTCTCATATAATCGGGATCAGGTGAAAGGCTCCCATAACCGAGAACAAAAGTGTCAAAATCCCGGGTCACCTTTACCTTTTCCAGTAAGGCGCCAAAGGCCATGGGCCTCGAAGTAACAGGCATGCCGATGGCCTTTAGCCATTCCTGGATGAGAAGGCCCGACATGGCCCGATGGGGATCATAGTCCGCCGGCGGGGTGAGGATGGTGAATTTTTTCATCTGCTCGCCACTCGGAAGCTTTAACCCTTTTCCTTCAACGACTTTGCCGTTTTTATCGATCGGGGGGACTTTCCAGCTATAACCGGCGTCATGTAAAATATCATACGCTTTTTTGATGCGCTCCTGGGTAGTAAGCCCTTGACCGTATAAAGGAACATCGGAAGAATGCCAAAATTTGTTTCCCGGGGGAATCACGGAAATCATCTTGATCGCCTGCCCCTGAAGCACTCTCCTGATAATGAAATCCCTGTCAATCAGCACGGCTGCCGCCCGGCGTAAATGGACATCGTCAAAGGGCGGTTTCCGACAGTTGAACCCCATATAGTAGAGGGCACTCTTCTCATTGGAAAACAACTGAATGTCCTTCTCACCTCTAAGGTCTTCCAGATAACCGGGTTGTATTTTCCACCAGAAAAAGTCGATTGTGCTTTTTCTCAGGGCCAGGATGGCGGCATCCGAAGTCCCGAAAACCTTAAAGATAACGCCGTCCATGTAGGGTCCCAGGCGGCGCCCGGCGATATCCTGATCCTTGCCGAAAAATGACTCGTTTGCTTTAAGGAATAAATAGGATCCCTGTCGCCATTCCTTCAGGACGAAGGGGCCGCTTGCCACCGGATTTTTTACTTCGTAATTCAGGAGCGTCACCAGGGGTTTTTCGGCTTGCCGCGCTTTTTTAACAATTTCCGACCATTCTTTTTTTGAAACAATCGGAGTGGTCAGCGTTCGGCTTAAAAAAATCGCCTTTGGTTCCTTAAGGTAGAATATAACGGTTTTTTTGTCAGGCGTTTCTATTTTTTCAATGAATTTCCATTTTGAAGCGTACCTGGGTATCTTGAATTCCTGGATCAGCTGCCCCGTGAAGGCAATATCTTCCGAAGTAATTTCAGAACCATCGGACCACTTTGCTTCTCTCAGTTTTACCGTATATGTATTGGCCTCAGCATCGTAGACCGGGTCTTCCTGCGCCAGCCAGGGGATAAGCTCAAGTGTCTCCGGGTCTCGAATGTAGAGGGTTTGATACATCAGCCTGAGGACCTTGCGCGACCAGGCATCGCTGGCAAGCCAGATATTTAGTGTTTTGGGTTCTTCGAGGATGCCGACTTTCAGCATTTTCGCGCTCCAGGCCTTCGGACAAACTGTGCCTGCAAGCATAAGCAGGGCAATCAAGGAAATGAGAAAAAATGGAACCCGGTGGCCCAGTCTGCCGTGGAAGAAATGAATTGTATGCATAACCATTCCTTTCTCTTTTAGTGTGAATCCCTCATAATTTTAACCTTTGCCTCCACAAAATCAATTACTCTGGATTCAAGTTTGGTTTTATTTAAACGATTTATACGGGGAATCCCGCCGGGGCTGACGCAATTGATTTCCACCAGCTTATCACCGATTATATCGATTCCGACAAAATAGAGGCCGTCTTTTATTAGCCGGTTTCGGATGGTGCGGCAAATGTTTTGCTCCGCGGGGGAAATTTTATGTGGAAATACCTTGGCACCGGCATGCACGTTGGCCCGAAATTCCCCTTTGGCCGGCTTGCGCTGCATGGCGCCGATGATTTCCCCGTTGAGTAACAGAATGCGTATATCACCTTCAGTGCGCACATCATCAAGAAATTCCTGTACCATGATGGGTTCCCGGTAATGATAAGGTTCATACGCCTTCACATAATAATTGATCAGAGAAAGGAGATTTTCCTGGTCTTTGGTACTTACCTTTATAATGCCTTCTCCTCCAAAGCGCTGCAGCGGTTTTACCACCATGGCCCCGCCAAAGTCATCAATGATTTTTTTCAACCGGGCCGGATCGCGGGATACATGGGTTTCGGGAATAATCTCCGGGAAATTAAGTTCATAGAGCTTTCCGTTTCCCAGAATTTGGCCGGTGGTATCATTGATCATGAACACCTGGTTGCTGAAGGGAGCTAAAAATTCCAAAGTCTGGTATTGCAGCGGTGGGTTTTTTCTCAAAAACAGAGCGTCCAGTTCAGGGATGGACTCGAAAACCCGCTCCTCTCTTTTAAGGCACCGTATCGCCGCCCGCCAGTACTTCCGCATGGACAGGTCCGGTTCAACCGAGATATCGTACATCCTGGCCATCACCATGTTTTCCCGGATATAGATATCATGAGGCTCCAGGAAATAGATCGTATGTCTCCGCTGGTTGGATTCATACATCAAATAACTGGTGGTTTCCCATACAGGATCGATGTCTTCAAGTCGATCCATCAGGAAGGCGATTTTCATGGTTTTTCCTTCAAGCCAGCATTTCGGGCGCACATTCGAGGGCGCTCGCTTTTTCGTCCAGGGTTCTCAGCCTGCGGGTAAGCACCCGACAAAAATTCACCGCAATTTTAGGATATTCATTTATTATCTCAATCAGCTCCTGTTTTTGCAAGCTTAAAAATCGTGAGGGTTTTTCCGTCCGGATGGTGGCACTGCGGGGTCGGCCTTCTTCCATCAGGGCCATTTCACCGAAGTAGTCATTGGATTTGATCCGGGCCAGCTCTATCTCACGGTCGGTACCCTGGTTTTTAATCACCGAGGTTTCTCCTTCGATGACCAGATAGAGGACCTGACTCATTTCCCCCTCCCGGATAACGATATCACCCGTTGAAAATATCTCCTCTTCAACGATGGCGGCGATGGCGGCGAGCTCACTGACACCGAGGTCCTTAAAAATTTCGACCTTTCTTAATTGAATGATTTTATCCGGCAAGGTCATCATGTCTGCCATCTTGATCTCCTCATCAATTGTGTTTTTAGCGGTCGAGAAGGTGTCCCCGGCCATCACCTGTTTATTGGGCGGGATCATTGAAGCCAACGCATCTTTGTCGATTTGTTCCGGGGTCATATGGTTCACGATATAGTGGACAAGGGTCGTTGTGACCCAATCCTTTTGGTTGACAAGATAATTGACCAACCTCACCGGATCTGCATGAAACTCAGGCAGATCGAAATACTTTCGTCCCGCCGCCAGACGCCGGGTTGGATCCAGATCTTCAACTAGAGGGATGAGAATTTTCGCATGGGGTTTTTCAAGCAGATTTTCAAGTGCTTCCACACTATTGCCCCTTTGGTTAAGATCCGCCGAATTCAATCCCCGATGAATCGTTTTTATCCGGCCGCTGGAATCCATGATGGAAAGCACCCTTAGCGTGCTATCGATGGGCAGCATATGTTTTTCCGTCAAATGCCGGTGTAGCAGCTCCTGAACAGGGCTGGCCGGCAACAGATCCACGGCAACGGCTTCGGCCAGGTGGAGGTAGCTTTTTTCAATCTGCTCGCGGGCAAATTGAACCGTATCGAATTCTTTTAATTCCATCTTTTCGATCAGATCGAAAAGCCCTTCGCGTATCTTACGTTTGGGCAGGGTCAGCGATTCCACCAGTAATTGATCGTGATGGTAATCGGCGTTTATGATCTTGTCTTTGACATTATCAACGACTTCGTCGGAAATATCCTTGAGGAGATTGATGATGCGGCGCAAGGAATCGTCATCGTTAATATCGAAGGCCTCCAGAGCGGCCAGTCGGACGGACGCGTTTTTATGTTTAAGAAACGGCAGGAGCAGATTATTAAGATCCGAAGCGTTCAACCGACGCAACCCGGTGAGTATCTCAACGACAATGTTTTCATCCTGCTCGCCGGTTAAAACCGTCTTTAACCAATCAATATAGGTATCCCGATCGGTCCGGCCCGCGGCGATTACGCCGGCCAAACGTTCGGTATTTTTATCCGATTCAAGCCAGTCTTGAATAATTGTCTGATATTTATCCGGGTCTTTATCGAAAAGGGCCGCCACGGCATAACCCCTTGCCTCGGGATAGGCGCTTGTCGCAAGCTGATGTTTAATAAAGTCTGAAAAAATATCCGGCGAAATACGGCCGGCCGTCCTCACCAAGGCAATATTTAACGCCCCTGAAGCGGATACGGCCAATCGATCAAACACATCACCGGCGGCTTTGTCCACGGACGGTGAGAGCAGGTCGAGGAGGCCGATCCGGGTGAGGGGATCTGTTTCCTTTTCCAATTTTTCCAGGATATGGGCATCAAGATCCGGCGGGTTCAGCGACCGCATCAAACGGGCATACCATAGACAATCCTCACCGCTGGAAGATGAGAACGTTTGCATAAAATGGTCCCGGATGGCCTTGTCGTTGAAAAGTTGCTGAATTTCTTTGGATTCAAAGGATTTCATATCGAACGTATCCATATCCTGGGAAATAAGATCCAGAAGGATTCGGGCGTATCTTTTTTTCAGAACAAACGTGGTAATCAGCCATCCGGCCACAAACGGGAGGGCCACCAGCGAGAGATAGCGGGGATGAAAAAGGTTGGTGGAAAGTAAAATCAACCCGGAACCTAAAAAGAGGGCGATTCGGACCACCGTGCCTCTCAGAAAAGGCCTGACCAGATTACGGTAGGATTTGGGAAAGAGGCCGTATATCACGGCCATGGCCGGTATGTTGATGGCCGATCGGATTATATTGGAAGACATGCGGGCATACACGGCTGTAACGGCATCAAACCGAAGTAAAAAAGCGATGAAGACGAGCATGTAGTTAAAGGGATGGAACATCAGGGCCACCGGCATACCCCAGCGCCCGTAAATCCGGCCGACAAACAAAAGGAGGAACAGGCTGACGATACTCAGTACGCCCCGAAAGTATGCGAAAAACTGGATCATAGCCGTTTCGGAGCCAAATTGATCATTCACCGCGAAATTAAACTGGTAATTCATGATGGGGATAACCACGTTGGGGAGAAGGGTCATCAAAATCATAAGATTGATTAAGGGTGACGATTTTATCAATGGGATTATTTTCTTTATTTCCCCGATCATATCGTTTCGAGACGGGGTCTTTGATGAAATTTTGGATGGCGTTTTGCTGGAAAAAAGGAGTGCGGGAAACCGGCGGCCCATTTGCCTGACCACCACCGCCCCCATCAGGGTGATGACCAGATAAACAAATAACAGATTGTCAATGGAGATTGCCTTGACTATGAACGGGGTGGAAAAACTGCCAAGCATCTGCCCGAGAATGCCTCCGGCGGTTATCAGTGGAAACAGGCGTTTCGACTGACGGGTATTGAAAAGGTCATTGGCCAGGTTCCAGAACACCAGCGCAATCAATATCTCATACTGGGATTTTAACATAAACAGCAACGGGTAGACGAGGTCATACCCGAGGGGGATGATAAAGCGTATGGCGGCAACCGAGACCCCGCAGAACACAAACAGGCGGGTGAGCAACCGCGCCCCGGGGAGCCGCGTGATCATACCGGTCATTGCGGCCATGATTAAAAACGTTGCCACGGCGTTGAGCATGTTGACGATGGGCATGTATTCGACGCCATAGCGCTTTAGAAAGGTTGTTTCAGCGTAATTGTTCAGGTAAACCCCGCAGCCCCGGACAAGAAAAAGGAGGGCGGCGGTCCATAAAAACAAGGATATCTCATTTTTATATATGTTGAGCCATCGGCCGAGAAGTTTTGTCATCGATTTTCCCGATACTTAAATAGAGGGGCCAGGCCCCAATGAGAAACTTGGAATGCTGGAATATTGGAAGTCTGGAATGATGGGGTTAACGGTGATTTATCAATTTTATAATTTTACATAAAATGATTCTATCAACTTTTCTATCCATTCTTCCATTCTTCCATGTAACCCGACAACTGAGGGTTGGTCCGAAAGCGCTTATCATATTAATGGATGTATCAATTTTGAGACATCTATCTATTGGGCGTCACGAACCAGTCGAAAACCGGTGGTCTTATACCGGCTGCCCGCATGGCTGAATGTCCGGTTGGCGGACCGGCAGGAAACCCCGTGTCCGAACCAGCTTCCCCCCCGCCGGACCCGATTACCGCTCGATCCGCTAATAATTGGATCGGTTAGATCATCCTTCTGGTAAAGCATAAACCGGTGCTTGGTCGGGTCGAACCGGTCCCGGCACCATTCCCAGACATTACCATGCATATCGTATAACCCCCACGCATTGGGCGGATAGCTTTTCACCGGTGCCGGCTGATTTGATTTCAGGCCTCTGGATCGCACATGATCCACACAGGGGCTGCGCCGGCGGCTATTGTTTCCATACATGGCACGGGTGCAATCGATATCCGCTCCCCAGCTGTAAGCCGTCGTACTCCCCGCCCGGGCGGCATATTCCCATTCGGCATCGGTGGGCAGACGATACGTTCCCTCACCAAGCGAATTGAGCCGTTTGATAAATTTCATGGCACCGTGCCAGGATACCCTGACCATCGGCAGATTATCAGGTCCCCTGAGACCCCCGAACAGGCGCCGGCCCATGACTTGTTGCCATTGTTTGACGGTGACTTCTGTGGTTTGCATATAAAAGGGGCGGCTTATGGTCACCTTGTGTTGATCTTCCGAAGTCCCCCGACCCGGTTCATCTTTTGGGCTGCCCATGGTAAAACTGCCGGCGGGAATCAGGACAAATTCCATCCCGGATGAATGGGTAAAAACAGCATCACTGGCCCAACCGGCATTTTGAACGGTCAACCCGATCAGGAAAACAGATAAAACCATCAGCAATGTTTCGACCGATCTTGTGGCTATTGCACGCATGGCATCCTCAATCTATTGCTCTATTGTTCGATCCGGCTGGTGAATGAAATGCCTGAATTTTGTATACGGATACGAAATCCCGATGGCTGCGTTGATAAATTTTCTTCGGTTGTTTTTTTCCAGCTCATATCGATTCGTAATCCCCATGTGAGTATCGGTATAACGCAGGGTCGTGGGCTTTTCCTGAAGCGGCTTGCCGTTAAAAAAATGATCAAACCAGTCGAATTGATATGTCACGCTCTTTCCTTTGGCGGGATCATAATCAAGGGCCAGCATCAACTCCTTCTGGTAACGCAGCAGGTCCTGAATCTTTTGATCGACTTCGATCCCTTCCCGGAGAAGGAACTTACGCAAAGTCACGTAGAAATCATCTCTTGCCTCGGTGATGGACAGCCAGAGATATGTCCATAAGTGCCACCCTTTGCGTTTCGGGTTGTAAGATGAAAGGAATGCCACCATGTCCGGCTGGGTAAGGATTTTATGAATTTGAGGCATGTCCGGATCATGGTAATAGTCATCGATCAGGGTCATTACCCGTTTAACGGCGGCATGGGATTTTGCCTTCGAGCTTAGCATAAACGCCAGCAGATTGTTATAAAAGCGTTTGTACGGTATTTGCCCGGAGTCATTTAAATAGATGGCGATTTGGCGGGTATAGGCGCCGTTATGCAGGGCCTGGATGATTTCCCCGAAAAGAAAACAATAGGTCCAGTCTTTGTACGGCATTGCGTCGGTTTCAAAAACGATTTCGACCATTTCTTTTTCGCAATGATCCGCCGGTATCCGCAGGGATTTAATTTTGGTTTTGAGACCGTATTTCCTGCGGGTTTTTTTATGGCTCAACGGCGCATTGGGCAACAAGGCCAGTTCATAGACGCGAATATCATCGTGGATCCCGATGTCCAACAGGGTGCCGATCCCATCGATAAAGGACTCACGGGTTTCTTTGGGGAGACCGAGAATCAGTTCGGTATAAGTGGGGATCCCGATCTGCCGATAGCGATCTTTTAAAAGCCGATAATTGCGGGTACCGATTTGTCGCCGATTGACCGCCGCCAGCACATTATCGTCGACGCTCTGCATCGACAGGGTGGTGCCCCACAGCATATCATTGGCATGGAGCAAGCGACTGATTTCAAAGACCGTGTTATTTGAATTCTTTGCAAATTGAATCCGGACTCTCTTGGGATAGCCATATTTTTTGCGGGCTTGAACCAATAGATCGGTGATTTCCAAATCACGCTTCAATATGCCGAAATTACAATCGGTCACGTAAAGATCTTCAATTTTATGCCGGGCGATGTAATCGATCTCGCCTTTGATCTTCTCCATATCGTGACGTCTGATCCTGTTGGTGGAGCGCACGCCCCAATCGCAAAAACTGCATCCATATGGACATCCCCGGTTGGTTTCCCACAAACCGATTTTATTCGGACCCCCATCCGATAAAAAGTATTCAAATGTCCCGTTTAAAAACGGACTTGGTACGGGGAGGTCATTGGCCAGCCCGGGTGCGGTTCGGGTTTTGATGGTTTGTAATTGTTCGGTGTAGCTGATGTTGGGGATAGCGTCCAGTTTGGGGCGATCATCCAGAAATGCAAGCAGGAGGTTGAAAAAGGGTATTTCCCCTTCACCATGCACGAGTACATCCACATAGGGATGTTCGCTAAAAAATACATCACTGGTATCAGGAACATGCGGCCCCCCGAAGACAACCTTGCAGTTGGGATACGTTTCCTTTACCTGTTTGGCGATTGCCGATTGCTGGTTGTGGTTCCAGACATAGCAGGATGCACACAGAATATCCGGCGTGTTGATTTTTGCCACCGTCGTTTCCACCGCCTCGATTCGGGTGAAAGGTTCCCGCCAGATGTAGTTTTCGCCAATTCGTCGGTCCTGGCGAGCATAACTCTGTAACAAGCCGTAGGCATAAGGGATAAATTGAAGCGCGTTAAGCGACAGAAAGTAAATGGATTTCATAAGAGTATTTTGACCTGTTTGGATTGATTTGACGAACGAATTGAAGATCGATTGTCCAATTGTTTCTGAAATATTCGCACTTTCAATGGGTTTTATCAATAATAAAGTCGTCTTAACGGTTGAATCCTTACAAGGGTTAATAAATTGGATATGCCGCCGACTGTTTAGGGACACGGAAAGAATAAAATCCACAGAGATGCCGCCGGATTTTTGTTCGTGTTCCTTAGGCCGGGATGTGAGAACATAATTGACTTATCGTCCATATCCGCATAGTTTTCATATTCAAAAGGCAAAACCGATGGTCAAACAAGGCACACCTCCATTTCGTATTTTTAACCCGCCAGTGGTTAATCCTTCATTGCCGCCTCTGCCGTCATCAGCCGTTTTGACGGATCAACCGGGAACTATCAAGCAAGCGGATCTGGAATCACCGGAAGCCCTGGCGGCCCTGTTAAAAAAAGAAGCAGCGGCTCGAAATGTGAAAGGCATGCGCCTGACCGATCCAATGACGCCGGGGCAGGTATCCGCGCTGGGCGACGAGATGGCCAAATTCCCCGGTTCATTCGGTCTGGCGGTAACGGTCAGGCTGGATACCGAAGGTGATGGCCCGGTCAGAGCGCCATCCGCTCAATCCGGAATCAAACTGGTTGAATGGATTCATCCAAAAGGTCGTATCGCGTCCTTGGCACAGGTTCTGAAAGCGTTTTCAAAAGCCGGCACCTGGAATCATGTCGGTTTGTCGGCGGAAAGAGACCGTCATTTAATGGAACCATTCATGCGCTTTGCGATTGCCAATCCGAATATCGTTCACTCATGGGCGGTCGTGGAACCCGGACATTCATCGCTTGTCGGTCCTTTGAGCTTGATCGATTCCTTTTTTTCTACCTATTCCCGATATTCACCCTTGCCGGGCCGGCCGTTTTGGCAGTATGTGTCCGATCCATTTCAATTGCTGCAATATTTAATTGAATACGGTGTAAAAAAGGTGATGCGCTGGCGGGTCCCGCCAGGAGGACACGCGGTGAATACCCTGGGAGAAAACCTTGGCTGTCGTTTTGTAAAACCCCAGGCGCTTTTGCCAAAACGTCTGGATGAAATCTGCCAAATGGTGGAATATAGCGGCTCCGTTGGAACCCAATGGGTACGATATAACCTGGAACGGGCTTTTTTAATCGCCTATGTGACCGAGATGGATGTGGTGGTGGCCAATTCCAGTCTCAAAAATCCCCGCCCGGAATACATTGCCGCCCTGAACGACCGTGCCGGAATGGACCTTTCAAGTTATCTTGAACGGGGATATACGTCGGTTCGCCCCGAATACCGGGGTCTGGGAATCGGCACCCGGCTTCTGGAGGAGCTGACCTCACGGGCGGGAGACCGGAAAGTGTTCTCATTGATCGGTGAAGACAATATCGCCACTCAAAAGATTGCGTTACGAAACCGCACCCGCAAGGTATCCACGTTTTTCAGCCGGAGAACCGGTAAACAGATGGGCATCTGGATACCGGAAACGATGCTGGATGCCCTTTAAGGATCGACCTTATGAGCGTTATCGGTATTATCACGGTAAGAGATATGCAGTATCATCCGAATCGGCGATTGAAGGCGGCCGCCGCCGAGCAGGGGCATACCGTCATCAGGATTCACCCCTACCGGCGCTGGCCCGGTTTCCAAAATCAGGGGGAAGCTGCCCTTTTCCAGGATGGTGCAGAAAAAATGCCGGATGTCGTCCTGCCGCGCCAGGGGGCCGATGTGGGGTCCTCCTGCCTGGCCCTGATTCGTCAATTTCAGATGTTGAACATTCCGGTTATTAACGATTTTGAAGCTGTGCGGATCAGCCGTCATCAGTTCTATACCCTTCAGGCCCTCTCTGCAGCTGGCATTTCTTTTCCCGATTCTATCTTTATCAATTCGGCCGATGGTTTTTTCCGGGCCGTTAAAGATCTGGGTGGATATCCGGTGGTGGTCAAACAGGTCAGCCGGCGTCAGGGAAGCGGTGTTTTAAAGGTAGATGCCGCTGCAATGGCTCGCGCGATTATCACAGAGCATCTGGAAAAACCTCAAAAAGAGCGGCAGGGCTTGTTGATTCAGCGTTACCTGCCCCCTTTTGGCCGACAGGATATTCGTGTACTGATTATCGGGCAGCGGGTGACCGGTGCCCAGGCCTTGATACCCATGCCGGGTGATTTCAGGGCCAATTTTCATCTGGGCGGCCGGAGCCGTTTGTTCGAAATGACGCCCGAAATCGAAGATCTGTCCATCCGGGCGGCCGGAGCGGTCGGGCTCGATATCGCCGGGATCGACCTGATGGTGGCAAAGGGGGGAACGCCCCAGGTGGGAGAAGTTAATTATGCGCCGGGATTTAAAGGTCTCGAAGCGGCTACGGGTCGCGATATTGCCGGGGAAATCGTCGATTTCGTAGTGGGACGAATTAGGAACCATTGAAAATTAAACCATAACTTTTTGAAAAGTTACCGAAAACGGTACCAGAACCGCATTAAGGAGAAAAGTTTTGCGTATAGCGAAGTTGAAGATTGGCGAATCTGGCGAGCGGATTCGTCTGACGACCCGGGTTTCGTGGGAAGACGGTGATCAGCCCGAAAGAGAAGTGTACATCGAAACGGAAAAATCCTTCGGGGCTGATCTTTCGTTGAACCCGGACGCATTTTTAGTGGGTTGTCTGATTCCGGCCATGTATTTCGGGGAAAAACGTATTATCCTGGAGGGCGCCATTTGCCCCTACCTGAAAGAGGGGCTTGAAACAGTGATGGCGATGATGCAGATGTGGTCGGATGGTCGCTTAAAACCGCTTGATATAGATGCACCGGTCAGATCCCTGATGAAACCGGATCACCGCAAGGACCGCGCCGCGATGGTTTTATCGGGTGGAATCGACTCCCTGGCGACCCTGAGACTGAACCGCCGCCATTATCCCGAGGGCCACCCGGGCGCCATCCGGGATGGCCTCATTATTCACGGGTTTGACATTGGCGGCGTGGTGGAACGGGGCATGAAATACGATGTGTTCGATCGGGCCAAACGGGCCATGGCGGTTGTGGCCGAAGACGCCGGCATATCCCTGATACCGGTATATACCAATATCCGGCATTTGTGCGACGACCGGTCACTCTGGCTGGATTATTTTTTCGGTGCCGTCCTGGTCGCTGTCGGCCATGCCTTTTCGTCGCGAATTAATTTATTGTATCTGGCTTCATCCTACGATTTGACCAACCTGGTTCCATGCGGGTCTCATCCCTTGCTTGATCCCGAATACGCCAGTTACCGTCTTCGTATCCGGCATTCCCATGTGGCCCTGTCCCGCATGGCCAAACTCGAAATTGTATCGGAATGGGATACTGCCTTTCAAAATTTTCGTGTCTGCCTGGCCAATGTTCCGGATCGTCTCAACTGCGGCAAATGTGAAAAATGTGTCCGGACGATGCTGGGGCTCGAGGGGTTGGGGGTGCTCGATAAAACCCAAGCCTTTGTGGAAAATGTTGTCACGGCCGACATGCTGTCGCCGTTCAAAATAACCATCCGGCACCGCCCCCCTTTTTACCGGGAATTATTAGGTTTCCTGCAAGCCCGGGGCCGAGACGATCTGGTAAATACGATCAAGCGTAAACTCTCTGATAAAGACTAAAATCCAGCCGAAGCCCTTCTTTCTCCCGTTGTGAAAAAAAATTCACAGTATCCGCCAAAATATCCGCTGATTGGGTGATTTATTTCATAATTCTGTGCGGATGATGGATTCAGGTTTGCATTATCTATCTGATATGTATGGGTTTACAGCCCATTCGAATAATTGGCATGCAGTTTGCTGTAAATGATTTGAATAGGGACGATAAAAATAACTCAAACAATTGGAGATCAGGATGATTATTAGAGTGAATGGATATGAACTAAACGTGAACAAAAATCAGGATGTTTACGTGGGAGGGGTTACCAATGGTCAGATGTTTATTAACTGGGCCGACCTTGATTCGAGTGAAAAAGCGAAGCTGGATGAAATAGAGGCTCAGGCGTTCAATTTGATCAGACAATTGGAACAAGTACTCATACCATCAAAAAATTGAGTTTTATTGCGTACCCTGTTTGACATCTTCGGGGAGCATGATTAATCATTTTAGGAGGCGTACGATTGCCACCCGCATCGCTTCTTTAAGATCTGTATAAATGGAAAAGGGGAGGTGGGTCATGGAAAAAGACGGTCCCAGGAATGTCGGTATTAAGCGGTTGATCAAAAACGCAAAAAAAACGTTTCGAACTACCGAAAATGTGTCCTATTATTCGAAAAAAGATTATAGAGAAGCTGAAAAGAAATATATCAAGACCTGTGTTCTGGGGGGACGATGTTAACCTGCTGACAGGAAGTTTAGGCTCCTGGAAAAAAGATAAATCCATCCCGCCCAGGCGGGACTTGTCTTCTGTTCCGCCTCGGGTGTTACATCCACCGGTACATATCCTGATATATGGTCCCTTGGCTGATTTTTTTAAGAATCAATTTTCGTTCCCCGCCAGAGCTTATCATGCCAGGCCCGCTCCCTGCGGGTGATGGAGTCGACGAAATGATCGATCCTTTTGACCTTGCGAAAAGCGAGATATCCTTCGTTAATAAAATCAATAATTTTAGCTGATTTTAAAAGGTGCGCCGCAACGGTGACGGTTTTCAGGGAGATGGCCACGACCCATTTCCGGCTCAGCCCGTGAAAAATCCGGGTCACATCAACGATCAGACTGATCTGATAGACTCGCTGGTCATAATTGTTCAATTGTCGATAAACAGCTTGATACAGATCCATGGTCAATTTCGGGCCAATACCGGTTGCAACCATTTTTTCCACCATGCGATCGTCAAGATTATCAGTTAATTCATGTAGTTCAATTACCTTAAGCATGGCTGCGGTCATGGGGCGGTAGATTCGACCTTCCAGAAGATGCTGCAGGCTTTTGATGTTGGTGTCTCTGAAAGTGAAATCCTTCGGTGCGTAGAGCCGGTTGAAAAAGAAATCGCCGAGGCCCGCATACCGTGGGTCCACCATCAGATCCGCGTAGGTCCGGTTCAGACGTTCGCTCTGGAACCGTTGCAGTTCCCGTTTTAAAGTGTTGAAATCGGGGTCTTTTTTTTTAACTGGGATCGCCATGGGTTCATCTTTTTCTTGAACGGAGCATCTCTATCTGTTAAGCGTCAATCCGTTTTAGGTCTCCGGAAAGAAATAAATCCACAAGATTGCGCCGGATTCTGGTTTGTCTACAAGGCACATCTGCCGGTGCATATCAGGATATGTGCCGGTGGATGTAACGCCGTAGGCGGAACAGAAGACCAGCAAGATGTGGATATATTTTTTTCCGGGGGCCTTAAGTTGCATGACTATATTATAAGCATTTGGCTGATTAGTCAAAGGCAGGCGAAGTGAAAAAAAACATTCTTTTTATTGTTATCGGTATCATCATCGGTGGGTTGACGGCTTATGGAATCGTTAACCATGTGGCCGTCAAGCGTGCCAAAGCGGAAATTACCAGGCTGGTGGACAGTACACCGATGCTGGAGGAGATCCAATACGGCAACATCCAGGTCGGACTGATCCGATCGACTTTCGGTATGCAAGACATTGAGCTGCGGCTGGCCGGTTATAAAGAGCCGATTCGTATTGATCGGATCGATCTGGATGTCTCGGAACCCGGCCAGCAGATACCGCCCCGGGCCAAAGCCGAGATCAGGGGGATTCATCTGAGCACGCGGCATGAGCTGTTTAATCCGGTGCGCGTTGATCTAGAAGCCATGGGATACCAGGATATCGCCGGTCTGATCACCCTCGCTTATCACTATGATGCCGCCGGCAAGCGGCTGAATTTAAATAACGTAACCATTCAGGCCGATCAGATGGGCAGTGTCCGGTTCGACCTGGCTTTAACTGATCTGGATCTTTCCCGACTGGCAATGAAAAACAGCAAACCGGATGTGGCCACATTGCTTACAACGGTGCCGATGATCGGCGTGGCCGGTGGCCGGCTGACTTATTCGGATGATTCTCTTCTTCAACGCCTGCTTCACCGATCCGTTCAGCTATCCGGGCAGGAGTCGTCGGTTTATCGGTGCAAGCCCAAAGAAAAACTGAATCAGTTACTGGAAGGGGAAAAAAATGAGCGCGTTCGCGAGATCCTTTCAACTATGAAGAATTTTATCGATCATCCCAAATCCATCACTATTTCGCTGAACCCGTCCAAGCCGGTAGCGGTTTTTCGGTTTTTTTTGATGAAGAAGCCGGTAGACTTTCTGGAATTGCTCAATGTTCAGGTGACGATTTAGCACCTAATTTACTGAAATCACATCATGTTTGCGAATGATTTATGCCATGTCAAGGTTGAATATTTAAGAAATTCTATCGATTTTAATAGAAAGACGGAGCGAAGCAGTCTTCAATTTGGTTCCCCGATAAATTGGGATTTCCACTTCGTTCCAACCGGCTTCGCCGGGTTAGGATCAAGTACACCAAGATCGCTTAGCTTTTGATTCACACCCGAGACACCGGCAACGGTATATCCCGTCATTCCTGTCGTCCTCGCACCATTAACGTTAATCCGGTTGTCATCGAAAAACAGGATCCGATCGGGAGAGCAACCCGTAGCTTCGGCGGCATGGCGAAAGGTGCCCTGATCCGGTTTCAACCGGCCGGTCAGATGCGACGGAAAGGTCCAGTCGAAAAAGTGAATCAAGTTCATTTCTGAATTGATCCGTTGCCAGTGAAGTTCGTTGGTATTGGAAAGGACGCCGAGCGAAAAGCTTTTTGAAAGTTGCGTCAGGAGGGCTTTGGTGCCCGCATAGGTGCCTTTCGGCCACCGGGTGAATTCGGCCAGAAACTGCTTCGGTGAAACCGGCAGGTTGAATTCGGTGATCATCGCGTCGGCAAAACAATCCGGTGTGGATCGGCCGGACTCAAAATCCCGGACCGCCCTGGATGAAAGCCATTGCTCCCATAATCCATCTCCCGACGACAGGTGGTCCGACCATGTCAGCATTTGCTGAACACCGGCCAATTCAATAATTACGCCGCCCAGATCAAATAGAATCAGGTCGAAGGGGGGGTTGCCATTTACCATGTCCATGGATCATATTTCTTTTAGCAGGCGATTTTCCGGCAGCTGTTGAATGTATTTATCAAAGGTTTTAAGGGCATTGGAGAGATTTTCAGCCGATTCATTTTCAGGCAGCGGTATCTGATCGGCGCCGGATGTGTCAAGAGAATTGATTACATAATGAATCGTCAATTGATCCGTATCCAGGCCGGGCTGGAAAGCGGGCTCCCCGGGCGGGTTGCTGTTTACCTGTGAAAACGTACCGGTCTGGACGAATTCTTTTACGATCTGGCGGGCCAGGCGGACGGGGATTTGAAGGCGGGCGGCAATTTTTTTTATCGTCAGAGGGGGACGGCTCGTTGAAAACCGGTCGACCACCAGATGAGCGATTTGCAATGCGACAAGCTGTTTCCGCCGGTGACTGATCCGGCGCCGGTCCGGCTCAAATTCATAGGTGTCCACATATTGATGGGCATAGGCCAGTTCCGCCCCGAAAAGCGCAATCAACCAGCTGGTATGGAGCCAGATGAGAAACAGGGGAAGGGCGGCAAAACTGCCGTAGATGGCATTGTACTTGGCGATACCGATCTGGAAACCAATATAGGCCCATTGGACCAGCTGGAAAATGGTACCGGCGACAACCCCCCCCAGGACACCTGATGTGAACCGGACCCGGGTATTGGGCATGAGCATATACACCAGCGAAAAAAGGACCCACATGAGCACGTAGGGCGTGAATTTCAGCAGAAAGAAAATGATGGGGGAAAATGCCCCCACCAGGCTGACCCGCTCGGTAATATGGGTGATCTGGGTGGTAATAAACACCGTTGTGCTGGACGAAAGAAAAAACAGGACCGGAGTGATCAGCATGAATGCCAGGTAATCGGCGAATTTGCGGCCGAATGAGCGGGCCCGTCGAATTTTCCAGATGTCATTAAGCGAACGCTCGATATTTCCCATCAAGCGAATGACCGTCCAGAAAAGAACCACGATACCGATTCCGGCGATCATGCCGCCCTGGGTGTTATCCAGTAGCGTTTTGGCAAAAGTAAATACCTTGGCGAACACCTCTTCCTGACCGGAAAATTGCTCCAACAGCTGGGTCTCAAGCCGTTTTTCAAACCCGAATCCCTTGGAGATGCCGAAGATCATGGCGACCACCGGAACGATTGAGAGCAGGGAATAGAAGGTCAGGGCCGAGGCATTGAGCTGGCACCGGTCGTTGAAGAAGCCTCGAAACGATAGTAGAATAATACGGGCTAGCCGGATCAATGATGCTTTTTTGCGGGGTAAATCTTCCAGCCGAATTTGCCAGATCCCTTTTCGGAAAAATTCAAGGAATCG
>JAOZUU010000003.1:17366-19397 GCA_029938515.1 Desulfobacterales bacterium
GTAAATCTTCCAGCCGAATTTGCCAGATCCCTTTTCGGAAAAATTCAAGGAATCGCTGGGGCATGGATGCGCTGATTTGAGGGTGGTGTCGGTTCGTCGCCAAAATATCCTCGTAATTCGGTTCCCGTATATCCGTTTTTTATTGGATATACGACCTGACCGGCTGTGACTCGATGTGTCGGGTCAATCTTGATGATATTTGATTAAAATGTCAATGGTTTCACTTTTTCGGATTGTTTTGTCGGAATATTTTTTTCTGACGGTGATTTTACCTTGAAAAGTACTCTTCGATCCCCTATCTTTCCCAGGAGGTGTTAAAAGAAAACGATTTACATTAAGCCGTCGGCTTTACTCGATCGGCACGGGGTCGTACGTGACGGATTGTTTTTTTTCGCGGACTGACATCTGAATGATAAAAACAGTCCACCAAAATCAGGAAAAATCAAAGGAGGTTCCAAATGTCAGAAAGTACTCCGGGTTATCCCGATGGATATGACAAAGCGATCAAGGTGGGACGTCCACCGAGTGTCGTTCATCTGTTCCCCAATTCCAAGGCGTTGATCGTAAGCGGAAAATACATTGACCGGGCCCTTCGAAAAAAAGGTGATGCCATCACCATGGCGGCCAACGGGCGGAATCAGTTTGTTATTCGAGGTGCCCTGCGGGGGGCACAGAGGGCCAATGCCGCGTTGATGATCGAGATTGCCCGTTCTGAAGGCGGGGCCAGCGCCTATTGTGCCGTGAATTACTGGAACATCGCCCGTCAGGTGGATGCCATTTGCAACGAGTTGAATATAACCATTCCGGTGGCCATTCACGCGGATCATTATGGAATCAAAGCGCCCGAGGACGTGGCCCCGGCCAAAGTGGAGATTCCGACTCTGTTCGAGGCGGGGATGACTTCCATTGCCATTGATGCCTCCCACATGCCCGACGATCAGAATCTATTGGCCAGCATCGAGCTGTATCCGCTGGTGCCCGATTGGGCCGGATTCGAAACGGAGATCGGTGAAATAAAGGGCAAAGAGGGGTTATCCACGGCGGAAGAGGCCCTCTTCCTTGTTCAGGGACTGAATGCCAATGGTATTTTTCCCGACTGGATTGCTTTAAATAACGGGACCACCCATGGGATTGAGGCCAGCGGGCAGGGAATTCAGGTGGATCTTACTCAAGAAATCCACGATGCCCTGGCACCCTATCAGGTATCCGGGGCCCAGCACGGCACTTCGGGGAATAACTCCGATCGCTTGAGAGAAATTGCCGGCAAAACCCGTACCACCAAAGCCAATGTGGCCACGGCGCTGCAGATGGTTTCCTGGGGGCTGGAGGTCAATGATTACGGCAACGCCATTATGGACGAAGCCGGTCACTTTATTAAGGTCAAGGGGCAGGGAATGACCGAAGCGATGTGGGACGCCATGGTGGCTTATGCCACGGACAATGGGCTTTCGGGTGGTAATTTCAAAAAACTCAATCTCCCCTTTGAGAATCGGTTGCTCGGTCAGCCGGCGGATATTCGTGAGCGCATGGTCAAACGGGTGGAGAACTTTGTTTACGACATGCTGGTAGATGTCTTAAACGCGGGGGATACCGCGCCCCTGGTATTGGCCGACATTCTTGAAACCGATTCGTATAATCCGGGTGCCAAGGCGGAACGGATCGATAACCCGGCTGATTGGACCGCGGGTAAGATTAGAGAAAAAGGCAAGCGGTTATGCTCCGATAAGGGGCCCCAGGGGGATTTCGACGACTAGTGGCAATCATGAATTGACAAGGAACCTGTAATGGCGATAGCATCTGATTATCGCAAGGATATTTCCAAATTACCGTACTACGGAGGAGGTAAAAACATGAATCACCATCGGCGGACAAAATCGGTCCTTATACTGGTTTGCATTTTGGCAAGTTGCTTTTTCCTGGCGACCGGGTGTGCCAATTCTCAAAAAAAGAAAAGTGGGCCGACCACCGGGCCGTTACCGGTTTATTATGATTTTGGGGATGTACTGGTGCCAAAAGAACTAAAGGTGATTA
>JAOZUU010000208.1:0-2077 GCA_029938515.1 Desulfobacterales bacterium
ATCGATAAAATTGGGATCAATAAAAACGGAACCAATGATATTCCCACCCAGGTAAAAAATCCGGAACTGGTGGGACGCCGTCGTCGCCAAATCATCGATGCCGCCGTCAAGCTGTTTATTGATAAGGGGTTTCATAAAACCACGACTCGCCAGATCGCTTCCGAAGTCGGTTTTTCCATTGGATCGCTCTACGAATATGTCGCCTCCAAGGAGGATATCCTTTATCTGGTATGCGATTCCATTCACACCCAGGTGGAACACCTGGTCGCCGAAGTGATGACCCGGGCGGCCGCCGGGCGGAATGTTTTAACTGAAATCTTGCGGGAATATTTTCTCGTCTGTCATCGTATGAGCGATGTTATCCTTCTAATATACCAGGAAACGCGATCTTTGCCGCCCCAATGGCAAAAACGGGTACTGGAAAACGAGCTGCGAATCACCGGTTTGTTTGTCGAAGTACTTGCCAGGCTGGCGGCCAGCGGTGAATTATCCCGCCTCGATGATCGTGATATCGAACTGGCCGCCCATAATATTTCCGTCCTGGGCCACATGTGGACGTTTCGCCGCTGGTTTTTCAGCCGGCATTATACCATCGAGGAATATATTGAACGCCAGACGGCGTTTATTTTAAGAATCTTAGTTTAACAGGAGGAAAAAGCATGAACGATGTCGTTGAGGTATACCGGCCGAAGCACCCCGTGAGGGTCGTGACGGCCACATCCCTTTTCGACGGCCACGATGCCGCCATCAATATCATGCGCCGAATTCTTCAAAGCACCGGTGTGGAGGTGATCCATCTGGGCCACAACCGCTCGGTCCGGGAGATTGTCGCCGCTGCTATCGAGGAAGACGCTCAGGGGATTGCCGTCTCCAGCTACCAGGGCGGTCACGTCGAATTTTTTAAATACATGGTGGATCTGCTCAGGGAAGGCGGAGCGGATCATATCAAGGTGTTTGGCGGCGGCGGTGGGGTGATCGTCCCCGAGGAGATCAGAGAGCTGGAATCCTATGGGGTCACCAAAATCTATTCGCCGGAGGACGGCGCCCGGTTGGGGCTGCAGGGAATCATCAACCATATGGTTGAATCCATCGATTACTTGCGGATGCCGGCCGATGACCTCGATTTGAGTCAATTGACGCCGGATAATAAATTGATGGTGGCCAACTTGATCACGGCCATGGAGACGGTCAAGGTCCGGGAAAATGGGCATCTGGCCAAATTAAGAGCGGAGCTGAAAGCCAGGATCGCCGATCGTGTGGTCCCCCTCATCGGGATTACCGGAACCGGCGGGGCGGGCAAGTCGTCCTTAACCGATGAATTAATATTACGTTTGCTGCACGATCAAAAATCGCTTCGGCTGGCCATCATCAGCTGCGATCCCACCCGACGCAAAACCGGCGGGGCCCTGCTGGGGGACCGGATCCGCATGAATGCCATCGATAACTCCCGGGTCTATATGCGTTCGCTGGCCACCCGCCGTTCTAATACCGAATTGCCCGCTGCCCTCCCAGACGCGATCACCGTGGCCAAGGCGGCCGGGTTTGACCTGATTATCGCCGAAACCGCCGGTATCGGTCAGGGCGACTCGCTCATCGCCGATCAAGCGGATGTGTCCATTTATGTGATGACCAGTGAATTCGGGGCCGCATCCCAACTGGAAAAGATCGATATGCTCGATTTTGCCGATCTCGTCGTGGTGAACAAGTTTGAAAAACGGGGTAGTGAAGATGCCCTGCGCGATGTCCGCAAGCAGGTTCAAAGAAATCGCACAGCATTTGATAAACATTCCGATGACATGCCCGTTTACGGCACCATCGCCTCCAAATTCAATGACGACGGGGTGACGGCCCTCTATCATGGCATTTTGGATACCATCGCGGCCAAAACCGGAGTTGCCCTGGAGTCGGGCCTGCCCAGAAGCAACACGCGTCATTCCAGTTCCATGACCATTATCATCCCTCCCGAACGAACCCGTTACCTGGCGGAAATTGCCGAAACGGTTCGGAACTATCACCAGCATACCGAAAAACAGGCCGATACCTTGCGCCAGACCTGGCATCTGAAGGAAAGTGTCAC
>JAOZUU010000208.1:2177-5637 GCA_029938515.1 Desulfobacterales bacterium
TCCCTGCCCCAATTCAAGGATCCGGGCGAAATTTACCGCTGGCAGCGGCGTGAGAATCTTCCGGGGTATTTTCCTTACACGGCCGGTGTTTTCCCTTTAAAAAGAGAGGGCGAGGAACCGACCCGCATGTTCGCCGGCGAGGGCGATCCGGTCCGTACCAACCGGCGATTTAAAATGGTGTCGGCTGATTACGAAGCCAAGCGGCTCTCCACGGCTTTCGATTCGGTCACCCTTTACGGGCACGATCCCGACCGGCGTCCCGACATCTACGGCAAGGTCGGCACATCCGGCGTCAGCATCTGTACGCTGGATGACGTCAAGGTCCTGTACGGGGGGTTCGACCTGTGCGCCCCCAACACTTCGGTCTCCATGACCATCAACGGGCCGGCACCCATTATGCTGGCCATGTTTTTAAATACCGCCATTGATCAGAAAGCGGATGAATTTCAGGCGGAAAACGGCCGGGAACCCACTGAGGAAGAATATCAGAAGATCCGCGCACAAGCGCTTGCAACGGTCCGCGGAACGGTCCAGGCCGATATCCTGAAGGAAGATCAGGGCCAGAATACCTGTATTTTCTCCATTGAATTCGCCCTGAAGATGATGGGGGACATCCAGGATTATTTCATCAAACACGATGTACGCAATTTTTATTCGGTCTCCATCTCAGGCTATCATATCGCCGAGGCCGGCGCCAACCCCATCTCCCAGCTGGCTTTCACCGTGGCCAACGGCTTCACCTATGTGGAATATTACCTGTCCCGGGGGATGCCGGTTGATCATTTCGGTCCGAACCTGTCGTATTTCTTCTCCAACGGGATGGATCCGGAATACACGGTCATCGGTCGCGTGGCGCGACGAATCTGGGCCATTGCCATGCGGGACAAATACAACGCCTCGGACCGGACCCAGATGCTGAAATATCATATTCAAACCTCGGGCCGATCCCTGCACAGCCAGGAGATTCAGTTCAACGACATTCGAACCACGCTGCAGGCCCTGTGCGCGGTTTACGACAATTGTCAAAGCCTGCACACGAATGCCTTCGATGAAGCGATTACCACGCCGAGTGCCGAATCGGTCCGCCGGGCCCTGGCCATTCAGATGATCATTAACCGGGAGTGGGGCCTGGCCAAAAACGAGAATCCCTTGCAGGGGAGCTTTATCGTCGAAATGCTCACCGACCTTGTGGAGGAAGCCGTGTTGATGGAATTCGACCGTATCGCCGCCCGGGACGGCGTCCTCGGCGCCATGGAAACCGGGTATCAACGTGGTAAGATCCAGGAAGAGTCCATTTACTACGAAACCCAAAAACATACCGGTGAACTGCCCATTATCGGGGTCAACACGTTTCGTGATCCCCACGCCGGAGATGAGTTGACCGAAGATATGTTGGAACTCGAGCTGGCCCGAGCCACGCAGGAAGAGAAGGATTCCCAACTCACGCGGCTGGCCGAATTTCAAAAACAACACGAAAAAGAAGCCCCGGCGGCCCTCGAGCGTCTCCAGCGGACGGCCCTGGCGGGTGAAAATATTTTCGCCGAATTGATGGAAACGGTCCGGCATTGCTCCCTGGGACAGATTACCCAGGCATTATACGAAGTCGGCGGGCAGTACCGGAGAAATATGTAATTCGGTTTGCCCGTTGGGCTGGATAATCCAAGTCGAAATCGGGATCGCTATCGAAATCGAAACCACATGACGCTTAGACACGAAAAGCTGAATTGGATCGCATCGCCGCAATGCTCATTCGCTTGGGTGGAAGAGGTTATTACGTCTAAAAAAACACCGGCTCTTTTTGGGTAGGCAGAATTCGATTTCGATCCCGATTTCGATTTGGAAGTTTCTTGAACGATTGGAATTTAAGATTTATTTGGCATTTGGCCATAGGCATTTGTGATTTGAGGCACAAAACACCAAGGCAAACCCGCCCGTCTACCTTTGGCCTGACCCAAAGGGCCAGGTTTTTCGGGACAAAATAATAAGGAGAAATAACAATATGCACGAAGCAGTCATTGTCAGTGCGGTACGAACACCGCTGGGAAGTTTTAACGGTACATTGGGTTCCTTGGGTGCCACGGATCTGGGCGCGCTGGTAATCCAGGCCGCCGTTCAGCGGGCTGGAATCGAAATCGAAACGGTGAACGAGATCATCATGGGGCAGGTGCTTCCCTGCGGCAGCGGGCAGAATCCGGCCAAACAGGCGGCGGTCAAAGCCGGCATGCCCTGGGAAGTCGAGTGCTTTACGATAAACAAAGTATGCGGTTCGGCCCTCAAGACGGTGATGCTGGCTGCACAGGCCATCCAGACGGGAGATGCCGATGTCGTGGTGGCCGGTGGCATGGAAAGCATGAGCCGGGCGCCCTACTACCTTGAGAAAGCCCGATTCGGATACCGCCTGGGAGCGGGTCAGCTGGTGGATCATATGGTGCATGATGGCTTGTGGGATATCGTTAATGACTTTCATATGGGTATTTCCAACGAGCTGTGTTCAGAGAAATACGGCATTACCCGGGAGGAGCAGGACCATTACGCGGCCGAGTCGTACCGGCGGACCATGGCCGCCCTGGCCGACGATCGTTTTGCCGACGAAATCGTTCCGGTTGAAGTCCCCCAGCGGAAAAAAGAACCATTGATATTCAGCCGGGATGAGTGCCCCCGGGAAACCACCTATGAAGCCTTGTCCAAAATGAAACCGGCCTTCAAAAAAGAGGGTCTGACCACGGCCGGCAATGCCTCCATAATCAGCGATGGCGCTGCTGCCGTGGTAGTCATGGCCCGGGAAAAAGCCGAGGCGCTGGGTTGCGACATCATGGCGACCATCGGCGCCCAGGCTTCATATGCTATCGACATGAAGTACGTCCTGGTGGCACCGATCTGGGCGATCCCGAAATGCCTTAAAAAAGAAGGGATCGATATCGGCGATGTGGATCTTTTTGAGATTAACGAAGCATTCAGCGGCTCCACGACGGCCGTCCTGCGGGAGCTTGATCTTGATTCGGGTATTGTCAATGTCAATGGCGGCAGTGTGGCCCTTGGACATCCCATCGGCGCCAGTGGGTGCCGGGTGCTGGTGACATTGCTGTATGAGATGATCCGGCAGGACAAAAAAACCGGGTTGGCATCCCTGTGCCTGGGCGGCGGGGAGGCGGTGGCATTGGTAGTTAAACGATAGATTTTTTTGGTCATCTCCCGATTAGTTGTATTTAATTGTAACTCCAGAGGGTTCAAGGATTCAAGGGGTCAAGGGTTCGAGTGAAATGCTAAAAGCGCTGATAAAAATTTTAGAGAACAAGTTCTTGAGCCCTTGAATCCTTGAACCCTCTTCTCCAACAAAATTGGAGGAAACCCACATTTATTAACTTGCCAACTGGCTGACGGGTTAACAAAAAAAACAAGGAGTAAAAAAATGGAAATCAAGACTTTCGGTGTCATCGGCGCCGGGCAGATGGGAAACGGT
>JAOZUU010000209.1 GCA_029938515.1 Desulfobacterales bacterium
AGCGTGACCTGACCGCGACCCGGGGTCGACTGGCCCTGGCCCTGGCGTCGGTTCACAATGCCTGGTTTGAGCTGAAAACGGAGACAGGAAAAATTCTGGAAGATTATCCACCCATAGAGTAAAAAATAAGTGGTGTGATATTTTTTTCTTGACAGGCCCTAAACACACAAGAGATTTTATCAATATGATAATTTTGCTTTCGCCTTCCAAAGGACAAACATTTGATCACCCGGCACCGGTAACAACATATACCCTTCCGGATCATCTGGATCAGTCAAAAATATTGATCGATGAGTTGAAAAAAATGAAGGTGCCAGGCCTGCAGAAGCTAATGGATATTAGTGAAAAAATTGCCGCGTTGAATGTAGAACGGTATCGAAATTTTTCGATCCCGTTCACACCCCAAAACGCCAAACAGGCATTGTTTGCGTTTAAGGGGGATGTTTACAGCCAAATTCCTGCCGGTTCTTATTCCAAGGCGGATCTGGCTTATGCCCAGAATCATCTGCGAATTCTATCCGGCTTGTATGGGACTTTAAGGCCATTGGATTTAATACAGCCTTATCGTCTGGAAATGAAAACGAGACTGAAAACCGCCAGCGGCAACAACCTGTACCATTTTTGGGGCGAGCGTATTACGGAAAGCCTGAACATGGCCCTGGGCGCCCTGGAAGACCCGCTCCTGATCAACCTTGCCTCCAACGAATATTTTAAATCGGTTAAACCGAAGCGATTAAAAGGACGTCTGCTTACCATCAATTTCAAAGAGGTCAAAAACGGTAAATCCCGTGTCATCGCCATATTTGCCAAACGCGCCCGGGGGATGATGGCCCACTATCTTTTGAAAAACCGTATCGAGATCCCTGAACAGATCAAACGATTCGATACGGCGGGCTATCGATTCTCGAAAAACGACTCGGATGAAAAAAGCTGGCTATTTGTCAGGCCTCAGCCGACGTCATAACCCCGGGATCTGCTTGAAAATATGTCGTTGGATTGCATAAAAGTTGGACATTCATGATGCTGGATTCTGGATCCTTGATGCTGGTAAATAAAATCTTTAGTTGGAGATAAGATGCATATCTTTGATCAGGACATATCCCTTACCCCCCAACAGCCATTTTGTTTTCGATCGACTGTTTCGGACAATTGGTCGGTCAATGGGATTCCCGATGGCGGATACCTCATGGCCATAATCGCCAACGCCATGTTGCAACACAGCCAAAAGAAATCGACGCCCATATTAGCGGCCAATTATATTTCGCGCTGCACGCTTGGTGATGCCCGTATTCAAGTGGAATCGATTATTCAATCGGCTCAATTTGATCGCCTGGAAGGAAAGCTGTTACAGGGCGGAAAAGAAAAAATTCGCATGTTCGTAACATTCCTGAAACGAGACGTGTAAAATGTGTTTTCAGAACCCACTTTATCAGCTGTGGCCTTTTGGAGGAAGATGGCGAGATTTGGGATGAAGCCGGGCATATCATTGCCATTTCAAGGCAATTTGCAATATTTAAACAGATGAAATAATAAGATTATTTGATGTGGTTTTTGGTAACTATGGCCGTTAGTTACCAGCCTTCAATTTTACAACCTGGCCACGGTCCGGTGGTGGTTTAATTTTCAAATCCGGTAAGGTATCAATAGCAGATTTTAAAACTTCCGATGAAAAATGACTGTACACTTGCAAGGTGATTGCCGGTGTCTCATGGCCTAGGGCCCGGCTTATGGTTCGCAGATCACCGCCGGAAGTTAAAAGGTGAGTCGCCCAGGCGTGTCTTATATCGTATAGCCGGATTCGTCTTGAAATTCCGGCTCTCTTTTTTGCGTTTCGCCATGCACCCACCACACCCTTAATCGGCTTGCCCATGTACCGGATAATGTGAAGATCCGCGTTTACACCGTCGGCATCAATCCATTGGAGAAGATAGCGCCGGAAATCCTTATGCAATGGTATTTGACGGCTTTTTATGCCGCTTTTTTTAGAGGATTCAATGGTTATGATACCCTTGCCGATATCAACGTCTTTATATTTTAAATTAAACAATTCTTTTTGACCTGGCCTTAATCCTGTAAAGGTGCAAATAATGATTACTCTCTGTAAGTGTGGTGGCGCGTGTTCTAAAATTGAGTTTATTTCATCGGTACTTGGTGGTGCTATAATCTCATCATCCGGCTTTGGTTTCCGGTATCCTGCCAGCGGATTGTGTGTTATTTTTTTTCGGCTGACGGCATGATTTAAAACAGATATGATATCTCCTAGCTCCCTCCGGCACGTGGACCGCTTGACCGTCTCAAGGCGCTTTGAAACCCATTCATCAATTACCGATGCCGTCAAAGTACTGGCTGGTTTATCGCCCAGGTTTGGCAGTATTATTTTATTGAACCTGAAATATGATATTTTATAAGATGTGTCGGCTATCAGACCTTTTTTAGATTGCAAGTAATCGGCCACCAGGTCACCATATAGCGGACCTCTGGCCTTTTGCGGTTTACCCAGGCCCAAAGAATGATTGAAATCATGCGCCGCCTGCCTGGCATCGTCACCACGGCCAAAATATTTTCGCTTGGATTTGCCGTCCTTGTAATACTTGGCGATCCATCTGTTGTCTTTTAATTTGTGTACAGACATGACAGTACCATTTTTTGAAGTGCGCCCTTAGCGGTCCAGGGTAATGGAACCCTCCGGCCCTTTCGAGTACCGGCCACATAGGCGCTTTTTTTAACCATAACACGCATTGAAATTGCCCGCAACTACTACCCGAACAACTACCCGTTAAAACGCATTGAAATGTCGCTACCCTTACCCCTCGGAAAAAATTAAAGCGGCTTAAATCGCCTCTGGGAGTGTCCTTTTTTCAGCCTATTTGACATAAAGATTAAAACCATGTAAAAAGCGTTTTGCGTCCTGGGTGTGCGGTACCGGTAACGCCCGCGAAGAGGTCCTCACCTCTTACTGACACCTGGGGCGCTTTTTAGACATATTAACTTTAAAAAATGACAACATATGAATACCGAAATTGAAAGGCGTCGTCACCCTCGAGTCCCTTTATCTTTGCCCGTTGTTTTAATGACTCCCCAAGGTGCCATCAAAGGCAAGACCGTTGACATTAGTGTTGGCGGTCTTGCTGTTATGTTGTTTTTATATAAACCTGAAATAGGTGATGAATTTGAAGTTACCCTCAAAACGCCTGAAGGCCATGAGATGTCAGTAACTTGTAAAAAGGTATGGTGGGGTAAATATATTTTTGGTGAAATCCTCTACAATGGAATTGGTGTCCGTTTTTCCAAAATATCCCCAAGCGATCTGGACATCATAAAATCAATGGTTGGAGAATACTATGGTTTTTAAATTTCAATAATCTGAATGTAGACAATTGTATACAACTTCCGCTAACCGAATCCCAAGCCCGCCCACTAACAAAGCTATCACTTAAATAAAAAAGGCCGGCCCCGAAAATGGCACAATTGCCAAGGCCAGGACCGGCCAAACTTAAGAAGCGCCGGCCGCCTGAGAACCAAGAACGGACGGCATTATGCGTACTACCCCTCGGTCGCTAAACGTGAATTTCGCGCCGAGGCTACTACTTGCCTGGACCGCATGGAAAAAGAAATCAAAACCACGGCCCAGGCTACTTTCAAGCGCGGTTTCGGCCACGCTCAAAACTGTTATCAACTTCTTTCAGCCAAGGTAACAAACGGCGAAACCGTTGTGCTTCCGTCCTCAAGAGTAAGTGCTTCGCCCCAAAGTGACTGCCCGTCATGCCGCTCTATCAGCCGCGCTGCCAATTCGTCCGTTGTGAAGTAGACGTGAGGGCTCGTATCAAAGGACATCCCAGCGCGAATCCCACAAACATATTGGCTCAGATCGGCCAGAACGATGTCGCCCTGATCGCCCAGCGGCTCGGTTTTTTCGGTAAATAGAACCGGACGAGTCAAAATTTTAAACTCGCCGTTCGATTCGCTCATTACCGGAATAAAAGAACCTCCGGTCCCGACTGCGATCGACAGTTCCAATAGCTGCGGGATCGTGCTTTGATGGCAAATCCACACCGAATTTGCAAAACTTCCCGCATACATCCGGCTCATTATTTTAACCAAATTGGTATAGACGATGGTGTCGGCCGATTGCCCTACTTCCTTCGCAACCGCAATTGTACAAGACGCGTTGAGAATACCCAAAGGCTCACCGGCACCGGTACCTTTCAAAAAACTCTTATCCCTGTACCAACTCAAACCCCGACCGCAGATATCAATCAACTGCTTTTCACCGGTCGGAATATCGGCCACAAGCTCGTTGCTAAGCCGGAGAAAACCAGTCAATTTATTCGCCGATAAAGTCATCTGCCTTGTTTTCGGATTCGCTTCCGCAAGGGTTGCAGCCTCGGCTTTATAGCTGGCAGTAAACCCGCCGTAGAGATTGCTTGAATGATCCCCGATATCCATGGCCGGCAGCTTGATTTCATTGCTAACCATCGGCTGGACATAAGCTCGCGGCATTACCAGCTCGTTTTCCAAAGAAACCGAATGGATTTTTTTGGAGTATTCGACTGGCACAAGAAAACCACCGTCGCTGGGAACACCTTCCGTCATAGCGCGCTTGGTTAATTCAGGATGAGCGCGGCCAGAAAAAACAGCTTCAAAAAAAGTCATTTTTTCGTCACGCCATTCTGTACTACTACCACCGGAAAACAAATCGCGGTATTCGATGCCCTGGCCTGGCTGCTTCAGATTCCCGACGCTCTTTGTTTCATAGTCCGAATCGTCGTTGCCCATCCAGAGTGGACCCTTCCGGGTATCGATCGGAGTCCTTTGTACCGGACCGGCCGGTAATGTCCCGGACCACTCGATGGTGTCGATTTCTTCCAACAAACGATCAGCGATGACCATTTCGCGGTCATTCGGATCTCGGTCTGCACGCATACATCGATCCCGGATCGACTTCAGTTTTTTCAGATTTTGCTTAATGATTATATTTGTTTCCATTTTTCATTTCCTTTATAATTGAAGTTAAAGTTTTTCTATTGCCAGTATTTCGTCTGGATTCAGAGCGACCCGGCGATGATCCCAGGAAAAAGATTGATATTTGGTCCGTGGCAGAGCGGCCGGCGATGCCAAGGACCATCTAAATATACATAAACGGCCGCTACTGGCCGGTTTCGGTGTAATTATCATCATAAAAAAAACTTTCCAAACTTGCTTTTTTCATCACTTCCTCAACTCGAATTTGAAATATTTCAAATGCTTCGGCATCTCCAAATTTTGCATATATCGAAACAATTTTTTCAAGATTTTCAAGTACCCGCTCCGTGATATAAAGAACTTTATCAATTTTTTTTTCTTGTGGATCTTGATCGGTTTTTTCATCCAACATCCACCCGTGATCGCCAACATTTAAAAACGCCATTTTTACCTCCAAACTACTGTTTTTCGTTACCATTAATTCGCCAATTTGTCAAGTATTTACACACTTTTAAGCGGTTTGAGTCTCCTTTATGTCAACAAATCCTGCCCCCTCGGTTTCTTTATCGTATCCGTGCCAACTTCAATCCGGCTCCGGCTTGATGGTGTCATGCCAAATTCGGCCAACCAGCGCCGCATTTCGCCCATGGACTTGTTGGCAATGCTTACCCA
>JAOZUU010000210.1 GCA_029938515.1 Desulfobacterales bacterium
CCGTCACCGTGGCCTTGCAGATGATCTCGTCATCGTGCCGAAGGGGTGTTATATGTTTGGTGGAAGAGCGCGTGACAGGAAAAATAATTCCGTGCTCTATCGAGTAGGTATAAAGATCAACACGGGCCTGTTTAAACAATTCAAATCGAGTGATGTCAAAATATTTCAAGTAATTCCCGTGCCATACCACATGCATGGGATCCAGATCGTGAAACGGAATGCGTAGCTTTACTTCAAGCGTAGTGGCCATTATTTACCCGCCGTTTTTTGTGGCGGGGGATTTGAATGCGCCATGGGCGCACAAGCCTCCTTGAGTTGGTCGGGGCGAGAGGATTTGAACCTCCGACCCCCTGCTCCCAAATTAGATGGATAGTCGGTAAAATAGTTTTTTAACTTATTGAAATAAATAAGCATTCTGGATTACCTGGTTTCAATTTCAATCAAAGCATGGTGTGCATGGTGTGAATAATATCAGGAACTTGTGCATGCCGTCGGTAGAAAAGGGAATAAAAAGGGAATAAAATCTATCTCAGATTAACCCCTATGGCGCTGCGAATGTGAACGACATCAACGATAGGCAAAACAACACCCCGATTGCCCATATATCCAGGCGGCTCGTCCTCTTGGATCTGTAAAACGATTTTGTGGTATGTGTTTGTTGAAATTTCATTCAATTCGTTTGAGATTATTTCAATTGGAATCCCAACCGTTTCTTTCAATAACCTGAAACCAATCTGTCCTTTTTCCATTTTATTTATAATCCACGCGTTCTTTTAATTCTTTTCCACACTTGAAAAAGGGCAGTTTTTTTGGCGGTATCTTGACTTTCTCCCCGGTTTTTGGGTTTCGTCCGGTGTATGATTTGTATTTTTTGACATAAAACGAGCATAGTCCGCGAATCTCTACCCTGTCTCCATTGGCAAGAGCATCAGCCATCTCACTGAAAAACATGTTCAAAACAGCCCGGGCTTCTGATTTTTTAAGCCCATTTTCTTTCGATAAAACCGCCATAAGTTCCAATTTGTTCATACAATTTCCTGTTTAGAAAATTCATTCCGATTCTTTTAGATCTTCCTAAATGATTCGTTTTTTGTATTTGCCGTTAGAGTTTTTTGTAATCATTTCCGTCAAACGTGACGGGTGAAATTCAAGCTGTTTAGCGATAGACGAAATCTGTTCTTTGACTCGTTATTCTCGAAGGATTTCCCTTATCCGGGGCGAGAATTCAGCCAGTGCATCTATTTAGTTTTGGTCTTCAATGTAGTTTTTTTGATCTTTTTTAGCCACTTGCTAAATTTAGCCCAGAAATTAAGATGTTGTCAATCAAATTTCTCATTCTACAAAAAACTGATCTATTTGCAACCTTCACGTTTTCATATAAGGGCTGCAATCCGCGACAGTACTGAAGCGGCTTCGGGCATTATATGGTTTTGGGGGATATGCAATTTTTCTCCTCAGGTATTATTAAGATAGCTTCTAGTTCCATCTAAAATTTTAAATTCCAAAAACATTCCTTTCAATAATACAGAAACAGGTGATCATCATGCTCCGTATTTGCATCCAATGCCAATCACCTTTCCGTCCTCATATCAAAGTACCCAACCAGAAAGTTTGCATTAAAAAAAAATGTCAGAAAGCAAGACGCCTACTTTGGCAGAAACAGAAACTCCAAAAAGATGATGACTATAAAAAGAACCAAACTATGGCACAAAAAGCCTGGATCAAAAAGAATCCGGATTATTGGAGAAATTACCGCGAGAATCATCCTGACTATGTAAAAAGAAACAGAATATTACAGAGAAAACGGAATTTTAAAACCAGACATGGCGTCAAGCATCTCGAAAATAAGACGCCGATGATTGCAAAGATGGACGAGTTGATCGAGAAATCCAGTTTGATATCGGGCTATTACATGCTGTATCCCATTGCTGGTAGAAGGATTGCAAAGATGGATGAGATGCTGGTGAAGATTGAAGTAATAACAAGGAGTTAAAAAATTAATGGAGTTTTTATGCGATTGCAAAGAGAGGACTATATAGAAAAAAGCTTCGAATTATTGATATTATTGCGAAAATTCGTTGAACCTTTTCTTTTAAAATTTGGTGATCGGGCGGCTTCCCAATGCTTAAGACCATCGCAATCGTACATGCCCTAGGTGCGAATGACTTCCAATTGGAGATACTGGTAAAAAAGATGGAACGCTTCGTGGGGAGAATGAACTTTTATCCCAATGAAATTCGAGTCAATGCTTCTCCTGGAATCGGCATGAACAATCCTGGAAATTATGACATTCCATCAACGCTTATTATCGGCTGGGGACTTTCCGAAAAACCATGTTGGACTAAATGGGCTTACGAGATCAATACCTCACAGTTAATCAGACTTTTCATCGCCGTCGATCTTTATGAGCGGTATGGGACCCATGGGCGGGTATTGGTGGCGCCGAATGTAAAAGCGGGAAGCTATTGGCGACACAAATCTTGGCAAACCAGGTGCAAACTATTCCTTAATGGCTGTTATGTCAGCTATGTTGCACCCTATGGTATGAAGCGTATACCAAAGGAAGGTTGCCACGATGATCTCACAGTATCTAACCGCCACATACTTGTACCCGGGTTACAACAAGAAATCGAAATCGTACGCCTGATTTTCAACCTGTTTGTAAACCATGGTTATACGATGACGGAGATTTCCAACCTGCTCAACGCTCAGGGTATCAAGGCTCCTAATAAAAGCAAAATCTGGAGCGGCAAGAAAATTAAATTCCTGTTGGTATCTTCCGTCTATATCGGATCAAATCAATACGGTGCTTGCGTGAAGCATAATGTTTTTCCAGCACTGATTGACAGATCAACCTTTTGCGCGGCGCAGGCAAAGATATACGGAAAGGAGACGTTTTTGCGTCGGTTTCTATCTGACTGTTCATTAAGATTATTATTACTGTCTCGAAATGGATGAAAAGCCCATGAGTGTCCGAAAAGCAAGCAACACACTAGGCGGAGCTATATCTGGCGATGATCTTACCCATGCCGTACAGTATGTTCGCATGTCCACGGAACACCAAAAATATTCTACAGAAAACCAAAGTGACATCATCGCAGAATATGCTGGCCGCCATGGGATGCAAGTTATCCGGACCTATACCGACGCTGGCAAAAGTGGTCTGAGGATTGACGGTAGGAACGCGCTAAAGAGTCTCATTGCAATTGTTGAGGACGGACAGGCCGATTTTGAAGTGATTCTGGTCTACGATATCAGTCGGTGGGGGCGGTTCCAGGATGCCGATGAGAGCGCATATTATGAATATATCTGCAAACGCGCCGGTACCCGAGTTATCTATTGCGCGGAACAATTTGACAATGACGGCAGCCCCATATCCACCATTGTTAAAGGGGTCAAAAGGGCAATGGCTGGAGAATACAGCCGCGAGTTGTCTGTGAAGGTTTTTACAGGGCAGTGCAAGCTTATTGAAAATGGATTTCGCCAGGGCGGGACCGCCGGTTTCGGTTTGCGACGCATGCTTATCGATCAGCACGGCAACAAAAAGGGATTATTGCGGTATGGCGAGTACAAAAGCCTTCAAACCGATCGCGTGGTTCTGGTCCCAGGACCCGCCCACGAGGTCGAAACGGTTACTATGGTCTACAAGAAATTTGTGTATGGCGGACTTTCGGAGTTTGAAATCGCCAAGCAGCTCAATGACCGAGGGATTTTAACCGACTTGAAGCGGCCTTGGACTCGCGGGTCGATCCAGCAGGTGCTCACCAACGAAAAATACATCGGCAACAACGTGTACAATCGATCATCATTCAAACTAAAATTTAAACGTGTGAAAAATCCGCCAGAGATGTGGATCAGGTCTGACGGGGCATTTGAGGCCATCGTCGATACCCAGTTGTTTTACCAGGCGCAAGGCATCATGTTGGAGCGCCACCGGCGATTTACCGACGAGGAGATGCTCGACCGCCTGAAGCACCTATATCTCGCAAGCACGGCAAAATATCCGGCATTCTGATCGATGATACCGAGGGGATGCCGTCCAGTGCCGCTTACCGTTCACGATTTCGGGGCTTAGTGCGTGCCTATCGACTGATCGGGTACATCCCCGAGCGCGACTACCAATATATACGAATCAATCAGTTCTTGCGCAAGATGCATAAAGGCATAGTTACCGATGTCATCCACCAAATCCAGGATCTGGGCGGTATCGTCGAAAGGGATGAGCGTACTGATTTGTTAACCATCAATGACGAGTTTTCCGCATCCATCGTGGTGGCGCGATGCTGGCAGACACCGGCAGGTTCGTTGCGCTGGCTGATTCGATTCGACCTGGGCCTGTCGCCGGATATTACCGTGGCCTTGAGAATGGATGCCGCCAACTCAGTCCCGATGGACTATTACCTGCTGCCTTTAATCGATCTTGAAATTGAGCGCCTTCGTTTGGCCGAATATAACGGAGCCCACCTGGACACCTACCGGTTCGACAACCTGGATTATTTCTTTGGTTTGGCTGAACGGGCTAAAATATGGATGGCTGCATGAACTCTGTCACCAAACAACGGGTTGAAATGGTTCCTATTGAACAGATACGCGTGCTCAATCCCCGATTCCGTAACAAAAGGAAATTTCAGCAGATCGTGACCAATATACGTAACCTGGGTCTAAAGCGCCCCATCACTGTTAGCGCATCCAAAACAAAAGATGGAAAAAGCTACAACTTGGTCTGCGGCCAGGGGCGACTTGAGGCGTATGTTACCTTGGGCCAGGAAGAAATCCCGGCGATTATCGTCAACGTCTCAAAAGAAGACTGCTTTTTGATGAGCTTGGTGGAAAACTTGGCCCGCAGGCAGCATCTGAGCATCGAACTGTTTCGACAGATCGGCGTGTTAAAGGAAAGGGGCTATACATTGGCCCAGATTGCCACCAAAATTGACGTGACAAAGGAATATGTCCGAGGGATCGTGCGTTTGTTGGAATGCGGCGAAGAACGCCTGATCAGCGCCGTCGAAAAGGGACAGGTGCCTATCAGTACGGCGGTGGAAATCTCTATCGCAACGGACGAAGATGCGCAGCGGGCACTGTTGGAGGCCTATGAAAAGAAAAAGTTGCGCGGGAATGCGCTGACCAGGGTCAGGCAACTGATCGAGCAGCGCCGGACTAAAGGGAAAAAATTGTTCGTAGGCACCTCAGCAGGCAAGAAAAAAGCGCTGACGGCCAATATGCTGGTAAGAACTTACCGGCAGGAGGTCGAACGGCAGACTATGCTGATTAAAAAGGCCAAATTGTGCGATGCCCGGCTGATCTTCATAGTTTCAGCCCTCGGCGAACTGTTTCGGGATGAACACTTTTTCACCTTGCTAAGAGCCGAGGCTATCGATTCCATGCCCAAATACCTGGCCAATCAGATCAAGGGCAGGCAACGGGGAGGCGCTCATGCAAAAAGCCGTTAAAATGGCCTTCCAGCCTGAAGTGATTGAGGTGGCCATCGACGATATTCAACCCCTGAAAACAATCAAGGCGTCCATCAAAAAGACGGCCAAGTACCGGCAGGTCCTCACTACGGTTAGAGAGGTTGGCATCATCGAACATCTCATCGTTTACCGCCTGAAAAAGGTTGCCGGAAAATTTTT
>JAOZUU010000211.1 GCA_029938515.1 Desulfobacterales bacterium
CGGCAGTGGCTACAGGGGCCAGAAACGCCGCACCGATGACCACAGTTAGAAAAATAACCGCCATTGACAGCAAATTTCTTTTTCTCATAACTACACCTCCTTCTTAAGGGTTAGATGAATCGCGAACATGGGTATCTACGTATAATATCTAAGAAAAATATTCCAGGAATGCTAAATTATGTACAATCATACTCCTTTTCCGTCAACGGATCAATCCCACAGGAATCGATCCCCTTCTTTCGTTTGAGGGCCGCCAGCACCCGTTCCGGTGTAATCGGTAAGTCTTTTATGCGTACACCCACCGCATCATAAATAGCGTTGGCAATGGCCGGCGCCGTGGGGACGCAACCGGGTTCCCCGATCCCCTTGGCCCCGTATGGGCCATCCGGGTCGGTGGTTTCTAAAATGGGCGCTTCGATGGGAACCGTATCTTTGGCGGTAAGGACTTTATAATCCCTGAAATTGGGGTTCATTATTTCACCCTTTTCCAACTGGACCTGCTCGGTCAGGGCATAGCCGATCCCCATCATGACCCCGCCGTAGACCTGTCCTTCCAGAAGCATGGGATTAATGGCGCGACCGACATCATGAGCGGCCACATAATTTAATATCTCGACCTTACCCGTTTCTTCATCGACCTTCACACGGGCGCCGTGAGTTCCGAACGTATACGTCATCGACAGATTGCCTTTAAAATCACGGCCCAAATTTTCATTATCCGGATCATAAAAATATTCGGCCATCAGCATATTACCGCCGGGACTGAAATGGGTTTTGCGAAGTAATTTCCCCAGATCGATATTTTTTTCCGTATCTTCCCGGAATATGGCCATCCGGTCATTGAGTTCTATTTGTTGCGGATCGACATCGAGCGTTTGCGAGGCGATCTTTACAATCTGCTCTTTTAGCTTCTTTGCCGCCCCCAGGGCTGAGTTTCCCGCAATAAAGGTCGTTCGGCTGGCATGGGCGCCCACGTCCCAGGGGCAGACATCGGTATCGGTATGAATCACGTGAATATCATCGATGTGAAGTCCAAGCTCTTCGGCCACCAGCTGGGCAATCACGGTATCGGCCCCCTGGCCCATGTCGGTCGCTCCCGTAAACACATCCACTTTTCCGTAATCATTGATTTTCATCAGTGTCCCGCAGCCATCCGACTTATATACCCGGGCGCCGCCGCCCACATGGATCAAGGAAGCATACCCGATCCCTTCGCCTTTCTTTTTAACGTCGTCAGCGCCTATTTCATGGGCGACTCTGTCGATACATTCGGTCAGCCCACAGGTCGTGATCCGAAAGCCCTGGGGTGAAACTTCACTGGGCTGGTTGGCGTTGATCCGCCTAAATTCCACCGGGTCGATGCCGGCGGCCCTGGCCAGCATGTCAATGGAACTTTCAATGGCGAAGGTGGCCTGGGGGTTTCCATAGCCCCGCATGGCCTGGGCATAGGTGTTGTTGGTATAGACGCAAGACGCCTGGTACCGGACGTTGGGGACCCGGTAAAGCGTTGAAATGGGCATCATCATCACCGACGGGGTGGTCGCCCCCCAGGAAGTGTACGCCCCGTTGTCAAGAATCATGGTGATATCCCGGAACAAAAGCTTGCCGTTTTCATCGCATCCTTGCGCAATATCCATAATGGCGGGCTGGCGCGTGGAGGTAGCGATAAATTCTTCTTTCCGGTCGAACAAAATCCTCACCGGTTTGCGGGCGTGAAAGGCCAGTAAAATGGCGACATGCTCATAGGCGTACGTATCCAGTTTGCTGCCGAAGGCGCCCCCGATACACGGCTTAACCACCCGAACCCGACGATTTTTTAGCCCCAGCGCCTTTACCGTCCCCAGAAAATCTTTCTGTGCCAGAGACGGAATCTGGGTGTTGCTGTAAACGGTCAGATGGTTGTCATAATCAAAATCGGCGATGCTTCCGCTGGTGCCCAGACAGCAGTGGGTGACCCAGGTGGCTGAAAAACGGTCTTCAACGATGTGAGCGGCCTCTTTTCTCGCGGCGTCCACGTCACCGTAATGGAGTTTCCAGGGCATCTTGAGGATATTGGTTTTATGGGCTTCATGGACCAGGGGAGCGTCTTTTTGCATGGCCGTTTCGGGATCGAATACGGCCGGAAGCGCTTCGTAAGTCACTTCGATCAAATTCAGGGCTTCTTCGGCAATCGCCGGATCGGTGGCGGCCACCGCTGCCACTTCATCCCGGTAAGATCGTACTTTTCCCGCCTTCAACGGTGGATTATCCTTGTATACTCCCATTCGGATGGCCGGAATATCCTCGCCGGTCAAAACAACACGCACGCCCTGGAGCTTTTTTGCCCGGGAGGTATCGATATTCACTATACGCGCATGGGGATATTTGCTGTACAGGATTTTTCCATGAAGCATTCCCGGAAGGGTGACATCCTGGATGTACTTGGATCGTCCGGTGGCCTTTTCCGCGGCGGCCAGCTTGGAAACTCGCTGCCCTACTATGTATACATTTGTCATCGGTTTCTCGCATGATTTGAATGGCGCGGAATCGTATATTCTCAATAAGTGGCGGTCATTTATTGTAGGAGCGAGCTTGCTCGCGATCTTTGTCGTCCCATTCGCGAGCAAGCTCGCTCCTACATGGATTTTGCCATTAACCCATCATTGCCTTGTTCCGGAATCCATTATTCCATTATTCCATTATTCCATTATTCCATTATTCCAGCATTCCATTATTCCATTATTCCAGCATTCCAATTGGGGCGAAGCCCCTATTTGTTGCCGGTGTCACTTTGCCAGGCCACTACCTTAACCTTCTCGGTTTCCGGTTGGGAGGTCCTTTTGATGGCATCGATAATTTGCACATATCCGGTACACCGACAGATGTTTCCGGCAATGGCATGCTTGATTTCATCATCGTCGGGGGCGGCGTTCTCTTCCAACAGGGCCGTGGCCGACAAAATCATTCCCGGAGAACAATACCCGCATTGAATCCCCCCATTTTCGATGAATGATTTCTGCATCGGATGAAGATCTCCATTGGGTGAAGCCAGCCCTTCGATGGTCAAAACCGTTTTCCCCTCCACTTCCACGGCCAGATACAAGCAGGTATTAATGGCGGCACCATCCACGATGACCGTGCACGCCCCGCACTCACCGCTCCCGCAACCTTCCTTGGTTCCTGTAAGTCCCAACTTTTCCCTGAGCAGATAAAGCAGAGTCCAGTGGTCCTCAATTTCCAGCGATGTTTCGTTTCCATTTAAATCAAAGCTAATTTGTCTAGACATCCTCGCTATCTCCGTGTTTCAGGCCCGCTCTTTGCAAGCATGTAAATCCCATCCGTTTGACCAAAACGCCCACCAGTTCCCGGCGGTACCAGGCGACTCCCCGGATACTGTCTCGAACCCGGGCCTCGTCGGCGGCGATCTGACCGGCTTCGGTCAGGGTTTGCTCATTTACTTCCCTGCCCTTTAAAAATCGTTCGGCGCTGAAAGCCCTGATCGGCGTGGGTGCGGCCACACCGAGACCGATCCTGGCTTTTACGCATGTGGCTAAATCCTCGTCCAGACTGAGCAGCATTCCGACACCCAGAAGCGGCAGCTCCATGGCTTTACGACGACCGAACTTGATATAGGCACCGCCGGTGCGAGGCAGCAAGGGCGGGACGACGATCTCGGTTAATATTTCTCCTTTTTCCAGGACCGACTGTCCGGGACCGAGAAAAAAGTGAATCAAATCGATCGATCGCATCCCTTTGGTTCCGTAAATATTGACACTGGCGTCCAAGGCAATCAGCGGGATCGCCCCGTCGGCCGACGGCACGGCATTGACGAGATTGCCCCCGATGGTGGCCGTATTCCTGATCTGGACCGAACCGATATTTTTAACCGCATCATGCAGGATCGGATAGGTGCGTTGAATCAGCGTCGATCGCTCCAGGGTACGGTGGGTGATGAATGCACTGATATATAACTCTTTGGTATCCGCGTTTAACAGGGGACGATCCGGACCCAGAATATGCTTCAGGGAAATCAGATAATCCGGCAGCAGTTTCCGTTCCTTGATCTTGATCAGCACATCCGTTCCGCCGGCGATATAGGCGGAACGTCCCTCATGGGACTCAAACAGCGATATTGCCTCGTCCAGGGTTTTGGGAATGAGATAAGTAAATGGTTTCATCGTGGTATAAGCTCTCTTTTTCCTAAACGGAGTGGTTCAGGGTTCAAAGGTTCAGGGTTCAATGGTTATAATATGATGCAATCCCAGTGACATCTGATAAATATGAGCCATTAACCTGGAACCGTGAACGATGAACCGCTTAACCCAGATTCATCGATTTCGATTGTCATAAACCCGTTTCGATTTTCTTTCCGATCGCGGTAAGCCGGCATATTCCAAAATTTCGACCCGACAGCTGACCATGATCTGACTCTTTATTTCATCCGCAATGCAATTGGCAAGCTTGGTGTTATTTTCCATGGGCAGATCTTTTTGACCTTCCACCCGAATGGTCATATAATCCTTCCCATCGTCACCAGAGTCAAGGATTACCTGGTACTCGCTACCGATATCCGGGACCCCCGAAAGGATTTCATCGATCTGGCCGGGATAAATATTGACGGCCCGGAAGATAATCATGTCATCGGTTCGCCCTAAAAGCCGATCGTGCATGGGCAGGATATTACCGCAGGAACAGGGGTGCTTGATCATCCGGGTTAAATCCCGGGTACGATAACGGATCAGGGGAGCAGCCTCTTTTTTTAGCGTGGTCACCACCATTTCACCGGTTTCTCCATCCGTAACCGGTGTCAGGGTTTCCGGATCGAGGATCTCCAGGATATAATGATCGGCCCAGTAATGAATTCCTTCATGCCGGTCGCAGTCGAGACCGGTACCGGGGCCATATAATTCGGTCATGCCCGGGATGTCGAACATATCGTCCAGTCCCAAAAGGGTTTTAATCCGGTCCCGCATGGCGGTACTGCTTCTTTCCGAACCGAAGATAATCTTCTTCAGGGCAATTTTATCTTTCAGGCCTCTCCGCTCGACCTCTTCGGCCATCAGCAGCGCCATGGAAGCGGTACAGCACATGACCGTGGATTTCAGATCGACTAAAAATCGACATTGCAAGTCGATATTTCCGGGACCGACGGGAATGGCCATGGCGCCAAACTGTTCACATCCAAGCTGGAACCCGGCACCGGCCGTCCAGATACCGTATCCCACCGCAATCTGCACCCGATCTTCACGGGTTAACCCAGCCATCTCGTAACAGCGGGCAAACATATGGACCCAATCGTCGATATCTTTTTGGGTATAGCATAGGATTTTTTGCTTCCCGGTGGTCCCCGACGACGCATGAATCCGAACGACATCGGACAGGGGTACGGATAGAAGCGGAAACGGGTATCCTTCCCGTAAATCGTCCGCCTGGGTGAATGGAAGGCGGCCAATGTCGTCTAATGATCGGATATCGTTGGGGTGAATCCCGGCTTCATCCAAGCACTTCCGATAAAAAGGCGATCCCTGGTAGGCGTGAGCGGCCGTCCATTGGAGGCCTTTCAGCTGATGATTTTCCAGTTCATCACGGGTTGTAAAAG